>DRZV01000033.1 GCA_011375465.1 Neomoorella mulderi | reverse complement strand
TGCTTCTGGCTGCTATAGGAGGATGGTATCTGCCCCTCTACTACTGGGAACTGATTTGGGTCCGGACCGAATGGCGCCTGTTGGCCGGTATTGTGGGGGCAATCCTCCTCCTGCTTTCTTTACGCTTCCTCTTCCGGACAGTCAGGCCCGAAACCCCTAGAGTTCAAGAAGCTGTAGTTTCTTATGGGGAGCTGGGGGAGATGGGCATAGCCCTTTCTGCCCTGGAAGACCTGGTGACCAGGGCTGCCCTCCAGATCAAAGGGGTTAAGGAGGTAATCCCCAGCCTTAAAATACTGCCCCAAGGCTTGTGGGTGGAGCTGAAGATAACCGTCACCCCTGATCGCAACCTTCCTGAACTCATGTCCCAGCTGCAGGAAAAGGTTCATGAATATATCACCAACACCGCTGGACTGGCGGTGCATGAGATCAAGGTCCATGTGAAGGGAGTTTATAGGGAAGGCTTGAAAAGGGTGGAGTAGGGGGGCAGATCATGGAAAGATTTTTGCAGGTGCTGGATTACCTCTGGCAGGAACACCGGGGCAAAGTGGTGGGAGTGATCCTAGGCCTCCTCTTCGGCTTCCTCACGGCAGTGTGGGGGTTTTGGAAGGCCCTCTTCATAGCCCTCTGTGTAGCAGCGGGTTATTTTATCGGCTGTTACCTGGATGAGAAGGGGAAATGAGGGGGAAAATAAGAGCTTGCTCAGGAGAACGGCCAGGAGCAAGGCTTTACAAGCCCTGTTCGCAGTGGATGTGGGAGGGCTGGAACCCGAAAAGACCCTGGACTACGTCTTGGAAGGGGAGGATCTCCCTCAGAAGGCCATTTCCTTCGCTCGGGATCTTGTCCTGGGAACTGTGGCCCAACAGGGAGAATTGGACGCCATAATTGAAAAATACGTGAGGGGATGGCGGCTGGAGCGTTTAGCTGCCGTGGATCGCAACATCCTGCGTATGGCCCTCTTTGAGATGAAGAATCATCCCGAAACCCCTGTCAATGTAGTCATCAACGAAGCTGTGGAACTGGCCAAGACCTTCAACGACGAAGAGGCCGGCCGCTTTGTCAATGCCCTCTTGGACAATGCCCGCCAGGAGCTGGGAAGGTGAAGCTCTTTCTTTTGGGTATAGATACCAGCGCCTACACCGCTTCTGTGGGGGTGGTGGATAGGGAGGGGAAGGTTATAGCCGACAGGCGCCGGCCCTTGCCCGTACCCCAGGGAGAAAAGGGGTTACGGCAGCAAACAGCGGTATTCCACCATGTTCAGTTTTTACCCCAGCTTTTAACTGAGGTTTTCCGGGAAGTTCCCCCTAAGGGGATAGCCGCTGTAGGGGCCTCCACCCGGCCCCGTCCGGTGGAGGGTTCCTACATGCCTGTATTTACCGTATCCCAGGGGATGGGCCTGGTGCTGGCCAGCGCTTTGGAAGTCCCCTTTTTTCCCACCAGCCACCAGGAGGGGCATCTGGAAGCGGGCCTGTGGTCTGCCGGTTGGGATCCCCGGGGGGCTCCCTTCATAGCCGTTCACCTGTCAGGGGGGACCTCGGAAATATTAAAGGTGGAAGAGAAAAAAGAGGGGTTTGTCATCACGAAATTAGGGGGGACCCTGGACCTCCACGCGGGGCAGCTGGTGGACAGGATAGGGGTCCTCCTGGGGCTCCCCTTCCCCGCCGGTCCCCATCTGGAGCGGTTGGCCCAGGGGGTAAGGGAAAAAGCTGTCAGTCTGACCTCTGCGGTCAGGGGCCTCAACTTCAGCTTTTCGGGCCCCGCCAGCCAGGCAGAGAGGTTGTATCGCCAAGGGGTTCCGCCGGAGCAGATAGCCCGAGCCGTGGAGCAGTGTATTGCCAATACCCTGGAGAGGGTTTTACGCCGGGCCATATCCCTCACAGGCATACGCGACGTGCTGCTGGTGGGAGGGGTGGCTGCCAATTGCTACATAAGGGAGAGGCTCCGCCAGCGGCTGGAGCACCGGGCAGTGGGAGCCCGTCTCCATTTTGCCTCCCCCCTCTACAGCAGCGATAATGCTGTGGGAGTAGCCCTGATGGCCAAGAGAAAATTCTTTTCGGCAGGAATACAGGGATAGATAGCGAATTGTAAGAGTAATATACATGGTCCATTATAAATAAAAAAGGAGGTCTAATTTCATGGCAGCCAATATTTTAGACGGCAAGGCTATAGCTGCCAAAGTTAGGGAACAGGTAAGGCAAGAGGTGGAGGAGCTCAAGAAGAAAGGGGTTCACCCGGGACTGGCGGTTATACTGGTGGGCGAAAACCCCGCTTCCCAGGTATACGTGCGGAACAAGGAAAAGGCCTGCGAAGACGTAGGCATTAAATCCATAGGACACAGGCTCCCCGCCTCCATCTCCCAGGAAGAGCTGCTTTCCCTTATCCGGCAGCTCAATCAAGACCCCCAGGTGCATGGCATCCTGGTGCAGCTCCCCCTTCCTGACCATATCGATCAGAAGGCGGTAATCGACACCATCGCCCCGGAGAAGGATGTGGACGGTTTTGGAGCCACCAACATGGGCAACATCCTCATAGGGGATTACTCCAAGGCCTTCCTGCCCTGCACCCCTTATGGTTGCATGGTGTTGCTGGAGGAGGCCGGCATCGATCCTGCCGGGAAAAAGGCAGTGGTGGTGGGGCGCAGCAACATAGTGGGCAAGCCGGTGGCCGTCCTGCTCCTGAACAAAAACGCTACGGTGACCATATGTCACTCCAAGACCCCCGACCTGGCGGCTGAAACCCGGCAGGGAGATATCCTCATCGTCGCAGTGGGCCGCCCGGAGATGATAACCGGCGACATGATCAAGGAAGGGGCTGTGGTGATAGACGTGGGCATCAACCGCCTGCCCGACGGCAGGTTGGTGGGGGACGTCCATTTCGACAGCGCTAAGGAGAAGGCCAGCTGGATAACCCCAGTCCCCGGAGGGGTAGGGCCCATGACTGTGGCCATGTTGATGAAGAACGCCTTGGAGGCGGCCAAGAGGACGGTAAAATAGGTGAATAGGATCAAGGTGATGGCGGTGGGGGAACTCACCGCCTATTTGCAGAATCTATTAAATAGGGATCCCCATCTCAGCAACGTTTGGGTAAAGGGGGAGATCTCCAACCTGCGCTGCCCCTCCTCAGGGCACCTCTATTTCACCTTAAAGGACCGATATGCAGCTCTAAGATGCGTCATGTTCAACAGCCGGCAGCGCCTTTTAAAATTTGCTCTGAAGGACGGCCTGGAGATTGTGGCCCGGGGGCAGGTGGCCATCTACCCCAGGGACGGGGTTTACCAGCTCTACGTGGAGGAGGTGTTCCCCGTAGGCACAGGAATGGCCACCCTTTTATTGCAGGAACTAGAGGCCAAGCTGGAAAGGGAGGGGTTGTTCGACCCCCGGCGCAAGCGCCCCTTGCCTTTTCTGCCCCGCAGGATAGGGGTGGTCACCTCCCTGAGCGGCGCGGCCATAAGGGATATAATAACCGTGAGCCGGAGGCGTTTCCCGGGCATAGATCTGGTAATAGCCCCCGCCAGGGTTCAGGGAGATAAGGCCCCCCTGGAGCTGGCCCGGGCCCTCCAGGCTTTAGCAAGATATGGCAAGGTGGACGTGATAATAATAGGCAGGGGAGGGGGGTCGGCGGAAGACCTGAGCGCCTTCAACACGGAGATGGTGGCTCGGGCCATCTTCTCCTGCCCGGTTCCGGTGATAGCCGCGGTGGGGCACGAGACAGATCTCACCCTGGCGGACCTGGTGGCGGATCACCGGGCCCCTACCCCTTCGGCGGCCGCGGCCATGGCGGTTCCGGCCAAGGCCGATCTGGAGGAAAGGCTGGGAATGCTGCACCGCCGGGCCCGCAAGGGCCTCCTCCACAGGCTGGAATTGGCCCGGAATCGGCTGGAAAGGCTGGTCAAAAGCCGGGGGCTGGCCAGGCCCCTCCAGGAGCTCCGGGCCCGCCAGCAATACTTGGACGCCCTCGAACAGAGCCTGTCTTATAGGTGCAGAGCCTTTCTCCAGGCTAAGCTCCGGATTTTAGAAAATTTAACGGTGCGGCTGGAGGGGGCCAGCCCTTTGAAAATCCTCAGCCGAGGGTATGCCGTGTGCAGGCGTCCGGGAGGATCTCCTATTAAATCCAGCGGAGAGGTGGGTCCAGGGGAAAGGGTAGAGGTGATCCTCCACCGGGGAAGCCTCCACTGCCTGGTGGAAAGAGTTGTGGGGGAAAGCTAGCCATAGCGGGAGAAAAAGGGGAAATGAAATTCGAGGAAGCCCTGCAAAAACTAGAAGAAATAGTAAAGGCCCTGGAAGGGGAGGCCCTTTCCCTGGAGGAGGCCCTGGAGCTCTACCAGGAGGGGATAGAGCTGTTGAAGATATGCCGCCAGAAGCTGAAGGAAGTGGAGGGGAAGGTCCAAGCCCTCTTCCTCGAGGAGGACAGGTTGATAATCCGGGAGGTGGGCTCCACCGGGGGTGAGGAAGACGGATCTGGATAGATATCTTGAAGAGAGAAGGGCTCTGATAAACGAGGCCTTGAAGAAGAGCCTTCCCCCAAGGGATGTCCCTCCCCAGAAGCTTCACCAGGCCATGCATTACAGCCTCTTCGCCGGGGGCAAAAGGTTGAGGCCCATTCTGGTCCTGGCCGCAGGGGAAGCGCTTGGATCGCCGTTGGAACCCCTGCTGCCCGCCGCCTGCGCGGTGGAACTCCTCCATACCTATACGCTCATCCATGACGATCTGCCGGCCATGGACGATGACGACTATCGGAGGGGTTTGCCCACCTGCCACAAAGTTTTCGGAGAAGCGGTGGCCATCTTGGCAGGGGATGCCCTTTTAACCCAAGCCTTTTTAATCCTGAGCCAGGCCGGCTACCCCCCTGAGAGGGTGGTGCGGGCCGTCAAGGAGTTGGCCCTGGCGGCAGGGAGCCTGGGGCTTGTTGGGGGACAGGCGGTGGATCTGGAGGCCGAAGGCCAGGAAGTACCGCTGGAAACGGTGGACTTCATTTACAGAAATAAGACCGCCTCCCTGATAAGGGCCAGCCTCCTCCTGGGGGGCATACTGGGGGGAGGGGGAGAGGAGCAGCTGCAGATTCTGTCCGAATACGGACAAAATCTGGGCATGGCCTTTCAGATCACCGACGATCTCCTGGACGTAGAAGGGGATTTCCATCAGCTGGGCAAGGAGACGGGGCGGGATATCTTAAGAAAAAAGGCCACCTACCCTGCCCTCCTGGGTGTAGAAGGTGCCAAGGAGAAGGCCAGGGAATACTGCCAGAGGGCCCGGCATTTGGCCCTGGCTTTAGGCCCCCCAGCCGAACCCCTGGCCCTGATGGCCGAATACGTCCTTTCCAGAAGATCCTGAACCCTCCCTTGCTTTAGAGGGGAAAAAAAGATATAATTGAGTCTGCGGACTTGAGGACATGGTCCCGGGTGGGTGGCGCAGTATTCTAGTCAAGGCCCCTGCCTTTGAAGACGGGCCTAAAAATCCGTCGAGGGCACACCGATGAAGTTCCTGGTGCTGGCTGCCGACGCCCAGTCGGGGGCTGGTGCTGGGAGTTAAGGTGGGGGGGCGACCTACAAGGGCATGTAGGCGTTGACCCTCCCTCCGCGGAGACCCAGGTGCGTGGGAAACCCCACGGGGGTGTACTATGGCCTGGGGGAGACCTGCAGTCGGTACTGAGGGTGCTGGCTGCAGTGTAGCCTGCCTTGAGTGGCAGTGGCGGAGGCGGGTGCAGGATAAGCACCTGGCTTAAACCACTGCTGCAAAAGAGGCTAGAAGGCAGCGGGCCTTGTCGAGGAAAGCTCCTAGACTGTTTACCCCGAAGGGTAAGGCTGGCCGGGGATTAAAGTATGGGCTAAGTGGCAATCCAGTCCTGCTTGCGGCGACGGAGCAGGGTCCCCTTTAAAGGGAAACCGCCAGGCCGGCGACGACTGGTAGGGGGCTGGGAAAACCTACTGGACCTAAGCCCATAGCGTTTACCCGGTCAGCTGCCACTCACCCTCTCAAGTTTTTAGAAGCTGGGGAGGCTGAAAACTCAGTTGTCCCAGAAGCATCGGAGTTCCTCCTTCAGAAATGCGCTGATAATGGGGGGAGGAACTTTTTTTATAACTTTGGTGGTGGGATACTTTTCCCAATTTTTTTTGACCCGTCTCGCTTCCCGGGGGCTATCCCTGGGATTGCTGTTAATTATAATACTTATAGGGATAATCTTTGACATAGTGGGCATAGCTTCGGCAGCCGCAGAAGAAGCCCCTTTAAACGCCAAAGCTGCCAAGAAGATCAAAGGTGCCAGGGAGGCTTTGGATCTGGTGAGGAATGCGGAAGTGGTCACCACCTTTGCCATCGACCTGGTGGGGGACGTTACCAGCCTTTTGAGCGGAGCCCTGGCGGCCATGATAGCCCTTCCTGGCCTGGAGTCCTCTTCCTCCCCCAAGGCCCTCCTCTACAGCACCCTGCTCATGGCCACCACCTCAGCCATAATAGTGGGGGGAAAGGCCTGGGCCAGGAGGTTTGCCTTGCAAGAGTGCAATGATATAATCTTGGTAGTGGGGCGGCTCCTGTATGAGTTGGAAAATTCTATCGGCTGGAGGCCTTTTCGTAAACCCAGGAAAGGGAGACGGACATGAAAATTTTGCCTGGAATAAATTCTCCCGCCGACTTGAGGGGGCTCTCCCTTCAAGAGCTGGAACAGCTGGCCTCAGAGATAAGGGAAGAATTGATAAAGACCGTATCCCGCACCGGTGGCCACCTGGCCCCCAATCTGGGGGTGGTGGAACTGACCCTGGCTCTGCATCTGGTCTTCCAGGCCCCCAGGGATAAGATAATCTGGGACGTGGGGCACCAGTGCTATGTGCATAAGATGATCACAGGCCGCTTTTCCAGGTTTTCCTCCCTCCGCCAGTTTGGGGGCCTGAGCGGCTTCCCTAAAAGATCGGAAAGCGAATACGACGTATTCGACACCGGCCACAGCAGCACCTCCATTTCCGCTGCCCTGGGTTTTGCCCTGGCCCGGGATCTTGCCGGGGAAGACTACCAGGTGGTGGCAGTTGTAGGGGACGGGGCTCTCACCGGGGGGATGGCCTTTGAAGCCCTTAACCATGCCGGCCATCTCAAGACCCCCTTTATTGTGGTCCTGAACGATAACGAAATGTCCATTGCCAAGCCTGTAGGGGGGCTCTCGGCCTATCTTTCCCGGCTGAGGACCGCCCCCTTCTATTCCCGGAGCAAGGAGGAGCTGGAGAATATCCTCCAGGGGCTCCCCTGGGGTCCTACGGTCTTGAGGTTTATGGACAGGGTTAAGGACAGCCTCAAGTACCTGCTGGTGCCCGGCATGTTCTTTGAGGAGCTGGGCTTCACCTATCTGGGACCCATCGACGGCCATAACATCCTGCAGACCAAGGAGGTCCTGGAGAGGGCCAAGGGTCTCAAGGGACCGGTGCTGGTGCACGTGATAACGGTAAAGGGCAAGGGATACGGGCCTGCCGAGAAACAGCCGGAGATCTTTCACGGAATCGGTCCCTTCGATCCCCAAACGGGGATCCCCGTCAAAAAGCCTTCACCTCCCACCTTCACCGAGGTGTTCGGCTCGGAACTGGTCCGGCAGGCGGAAAGGGACAAAAGGATAGTGGCCATTACCGCGGCCATGCCCCTGGGTACCGGGCTAGTCCCCTTTGCCCGGAGATTTCCGGACCGCTTTTTTGACGTGGGCATCGCCGAACAGCACGCCCTTACCTTGGCCGCGGGCCTGGCGGCCGGGGGCTTTAAGCCTGTTGTTGCCATATATTCTACTTTTATCCAAAGAGGCATAGACCAGATCATCCACGACATAGCCCTCATGTCTCTGCCGGTGGTGATAGCCTTGGACCGGGCAGGAGTGGTGGGAGAGGACGGGGAGACCCACCAAGGGCTCTTTGACATTTCCCTTTTGAGGTGTGTGCCCAACCTGATCCTGATGGCCCCCAAAGACGAGCAGGAACTGCGCCACATGCTGGCCACAGCTTTGGCCCAATCGGGTCCAGCAGTCTTGAGGTATCCTCGGGGCGCGGGGATAGGGGTGCCCTTGACCGGCCCGGCCCGCCCTTTGCCCGTAGGGAAAGGGGAAATCCTGCGGGAAGGGGGAGATATGGCTGTTCTGGCCCTCGGGCCCCTGGTATACGAGGCTTTAAAAGCCGCAGAGGGCCTGGCTCAGGAAGGGATACAGGCTGCGGTCATAAATCCCCGTTTTATCAAACCCTTGGATAGGCAGCTTATCCTGGAATGGGCCGGACGCACGGGGCACCTCCTGACGGTGGAAGAGCACGTGGTGGCTGGAGGGTTTGGCAGCTCCGTCCTGGAGCTGCTGACGTCCCAAGGATTGTGGGGCATCAAGGTGAAGACCCTGGGGGTAGGAGATTTCTTTGTACCCCATGGGAACCCTTCCCTTTTAAAAGAAAAGATGGGCTTGACAGCGGAGGGCATAAAACAGGCAGCCAAGGATCTCCTGGGCAGGAGAACTTCCCAGAGGTTGGGGAGCAGGTATGGCCTCAGGGGTGGTTAAAAAGAGGCTGGACCTTCTGTTGGTGGAAAGGGGCCTATTTCCCACCCGGCAGCGGGCCCAAGCCGCCATAATGGCCGGGCAGGTGCGGGTGGAGGGGAAGAAAATCGAAAAGCCGGGGGAAAGGGTGCCCGTCACCGCGGAGATTGAGGTCTCAGGCCCTCCCCTTCCCTACGTAAGCCGGGGGGGCGTGAAGCTGGAAGAGGCCCTCAGGGCTTTCTCCCTGAACGTGGAAAATAAAATGGCCCTGGATGTGGGGGCTTCCACCGGCGGGTTTACCGATTGCCTTTTAAAGCACGGAGCCCGGAAGGTCTATGCGGTGGACGTGGGTTACGGCCAGCTGGCCTGGTCCCTGAGGCAGGATCCCCGGGTGGTGGTGATGGAAAAGACCAATGCCCGGGACCTCTCCCTGGAAATGCTGGGGGAAAGGGTGGATCTGGCCACCATCGATGTCTCCTTTATTTCCCTGTTAAAGGTGCTGCCCGCGGTTCTCTCCTGTTTAAAGCCAGGGGGAGACATAATAGCCCTGGTAAAGCCCCAATTTGAAGCGGGGCGCCGCCAGGTGGGCAAGGGCGGTGTGGTGAAGGATCCCCAGGTACATAAAGAGGTGCTCCTCAGGATCATAGAGCAGGGGGCGGCCATGGGCTTAAATCTCCACGGCCTTATCCCCTCCCCCATAAGGGGTCCTAAAGGTAATATAGAGTTCCTCTTGTGGTGGAGTTGCCGGGGAGGAGGGATCGAGCCTCCTCTGTGGTCTCAGGTGGTGGAAAAAGCGGTGGCCAGGGGTTGGCAGGGGAAGTATAAGGGAAATTAAAGGGGCGGAAAATTTTTGTATAACATAGGTATTGTGGCCAATGTGGAAAAGCCCCGGGTGCGAGAGGTGGCTACCAAAGTAATAGACTACCTGGAGAAGAGGGGAGTCCGGACTTTCCTAACCCGGGAAAAGGCAGAAGCCTTGGGCTGCCCCCACCGGGGTTTAGAGGAAAGGGAGATGGCCCATCTGTCTTGCCTGTTGGCCCTGGGGGGAGACGGCACCCTCCTGCGGGCTGCCCGCCTGGCCCAGGGATATCCCATCCCTATTCTGGGAGTCAATCTGGGACACCTGGGGTTTCTGGCCGAATTGGAACTCAAGGACCTCTATCCTGCCTTGGATCAGCTCCTGGCCGGAAGGTATGCCCTGGAGGAGCGGATGATGCTCCAGGTGGAGGTGGTAAGGGACCGGGAGGTAACCTTTAAGGCCCTGGGGCTGAACGATGCGGTCATAGGCAAAGGCGGAGGCACCTTTTCCCGGCTCCTCCGGCTTAGAGTTTACGTGGGCAGAGATTACCTGAACACCTATCCCGCCGACGGCCTCATAGTGGCTACCCCCACCGGCTCCACCGCCTACTCCCTTTCGGCGGGCGGTCCCCTGGTGGCGCCGGAGTTGAAGGTCATGATCCTGACCCCCATATGCCCCCACAGCCTCCACAGCCGCCCCTTGGTGGTTCCAGGGGAGAAGGAGATCTGGGTAAAGCCCTGCCAGAAGGACCTGGATACCATGGTGGCGGTGGACGGCCAGCAGACCAAGAAGCTGGAGTATGGGGAGCAGGTCAAGGTCACCCGGGCGGAAGCCACAGTAAAGCTGGTGAGGTTAAAGGGGGAGTCCTTTTACGGCCTCATAAGGAAAAAATTGCTCCAAGGGGGGGTCCGGCCTGATGAGGAAGGCCCAGCGGCACCGCCTGATTTTAGAAATAATTTCCAGTGTTGAGGTATCCACCCAGGAGCAGCTGGCCCAGGAGCTCAAAAAAAGGGGATTGAGGGTTACCCAGGCCACCCTCTCCCGGGATATCAAAGAACTGGGCCTTTTAAAGGTGCCCTCAGGGGAAAACCAATATCGCTACGTTCACCCCGCCAGCCAGCCGGTGCCCAACCCTTATATCCGGCTCCAGAGGCTGTTTATGGACTCGGTGCTTTCCGTGGATTCCAGCGAGAACCTCATAGTTATCCGCACCCTCCCGGGGGCTGCCCATGCAGTGGCCTCCTGCTTGGATAATGTGGGATGGAGGGAGGTCATAGGCACAGTAGCGGGGGACGATACCATATTGGTGGTGGTGAAACCCAGGGGGGCGGTGGATCTGGTGCTGGAAAGATGCCGGAAGTTGAGGGAAGGTTGAGGGGATAGCCTTGATCCTGGAGCTGTCTATTGAAAACTTTGCCATTATAGAGAGGCTAAATTTACCCCTGTACCCGGGCCTCAGCGTCTTTACCGGGGAGACGGGGGCGGGCAAATCCATAATCGTGGACGCCTTGGAAATCCTTACAGGGGGACGGGCCTCCAGCGAGTACATCAGGGCCGGGGCGGAAAGGGCGGTGATCCAGGGCCTTTTCCAGGTGTCGGGGATTCCCGGCTTGGACTCCCTCCTGAAGGATTGGGAGATAGAACCTGAAGACGGTACTTTAATCCTCTGCCGGGAGATAAACAGGGCGGGGAGGCATATCTGCCGGATCAACGGCCGTATCTTTCCCCTTTCCCTCTACCAGGGCCTGGGAAAAAGGCTGGTGGACATTCACGGGCAACATGGGCATCAGGACCTTTTATCCTCCGCCTTTCAGATGGATCTGGTGGACAGTTTCTTAGGGCTGACGGAATTGCGGAAAAGGACAAAAAAATTATACTGTGACTGGAAGAAAATAGAGGAAAATTTGCTCCGGCAGAGGGAGGGAAGAGATCCTGAAGAGAGACAGTTTCTGGAACACCAGCTGCGGGAATTGGAGTCGGCCCGCCTGATGCCGGGAGAGGAGGAGGAGTTGGAGCAGAAACAGAGGCTTTTGAAAAACGCTGCCTCCCTGCGGGAGGGCATGGACAAGGTCTATTCTCTGCTGTATGGAGGGGAGCAGTCCGCCTATGATGGTTTAGCCCAGGCCGAAGATATCCTGACTTCCCTGGAGGAGATGGATCCCTCTCTGGCCTCTTTCCGGGAGGAAATCTTCCCTTTGAGGGAGAGGGTAGAGGAGCTGGCCCGGGTATTACAGGATTACAGGGATGGGATAAACCTAGATTCCCATCTTCTCAAGCAGGTGGAAGAGAGGCTGGACCTCCTCCACACCTTGAAGAGAAAATACAGGACCGATTTGGAGGGGCTTATAAGGCGCAAGGAGGAGATAACCTCCCTTTTGGCTGCCTGGAATAAACTGGAGGAGGAGCAGAGCCTGTGGCAGAGGGAGAAGGAGAGGATAAAGGGTGAATATCTCAAAGCCGCTTCCCTCCTCAGCCAATCCAGGAGAAAGGGGGCAGAAGGTCTGGCTCGGGAGGTAATCCGGCGGTTGCAGGAGCTGGCCATGCCCCAAGCCCGCCTTTCCATTCAGGTGGAGGAGGTGGAGGCCGGTCCAGAAGGCCTGGACAAGATCGTCTTCATGTTTCAGCCCAACCGCGGGGAGGGCTTCCATCCCGTGGCCCAGGTGGCTTCAGGAGGGGAACTGGCCCGGGTGATGCTAGCCTTGAAAAGCGTCCTGGCCGCGGTCTACCCCCTGCCCACCTTTGTCTTCGACGAGATAGACGTGGGGGTGAGCGGCCTGGCAGCCTCCAGGATGGCGGAGGTTCTGAAGGATATGGGCCGGGAGCGCCAGGTGCTGTGCATCACCCATTCTCCTGTGATTGCGGCCATGGCGGATCACCATTATGGATCACCATTATAGTGTAAATAAAATAACAGAAAAAGGCAGAACCATAACCAAGATAGAAAAGCTGGAGGAAGAGGCCAGGATAGAAGAAATAGCCAGGCTCCTTTCCGGAGAGACCGATGAAGTGGCCCGAGTCCACGCTGCCGCCCTTTTTGCAAAACAGAAGGGGAGCAATCCTTAAAAAATTTTAAAAAACTCTGTTTTGGGGCTATAAACCTCCATTTTCTCCTTCCCAGGTCTCATTTTACAGCATAAAGGCCCTTTTTGAGGGTTATTTTATTCTTGAGGGCAAAAAAATGAGCCTGG
>DRZV01000015.1 GCA_011375465.1 Neomoorella mulderi | reverse complement strand
TGGCCCAGGAATTATCTTCGCTTATAGAGGAATTTTTAGACCGCTATCAGGAGTCCCGTGGATTGACTTTTTAAGGCAGGAGAGTTTTATGATAGAGGGCAAAACTTTCACAAGGGTGGAAGGAAGATGCGGGTAGCCTTAGGGAGTGATCACGGCGGTTTTCGGTTAAAAGAGAAGATAAAGGAATTTCTTGCGGAGAAGGGGATAGAGCATAAGGATTTCGGCACCTTTGGCCTGGAGGCGGTGGATTATCCCGATTACGCCAGGGCGGTGGCGGAGGCGGTGGCCAGGGGGGATTTTGACCGGGGCATCCTCTGTTGCGGCACCGGTATAGGGGTTTGCATCGCGGCCAACAAGGTGCCGGGGATAAGGGCTGCCCTCTGTCACGATACCTTTTCAGCCCGGGCTTCCCGGGAACACAACGACGCCAATATTTTGACCTTGGGCGAGCGGGTTATAGGTCCGGGCTTGGCTCTGGACATAGTGGAAATTTGGCTGCGGGCTGAATTCCTGGGAGGGCGCCATGCTCGCAGGCTTGACAAGATAAAGGCCTTGGAATTTTTTTACTATAAGGGCCAGCATTGGAATTGGGGGGAAGGCTCATGATGGATCTAGATCTTATCAGCCAGATAGATCCAGAAGTGGCGGAGGCCATAAGGGGGGAACTTCACCGACAGCGGAATAATCTGGAGCTCATAGCCTCGGAAAATTTTGTCAGCCCCGCGGTTATGGAGGCCTACAGCAATGTGATGACCAACAAGTATGCCGAAGGTTACCCAGGAGCCCGCTATTACGGCGGGTGTGAATGGGTGGACGTGGTGGAAAACCTGGCCCGGGAGCGGGCTAAAAAGCTCTTCGGGGCGGAACACGCCAATGTCCAGCCCCATTCGGGCAGCCAGGCCAATGCAGCAGTGTACTTTGCCGCCATGAAACCTGGGGAGGTGGCCCTGGGCATGAGTTTGGCCCATGGAGGGCACCTGACCCACGGGAGCCCCGCCAGCTTTTCCGGGCATTATTATAACTTTTATTTCTACGGGGTAGATCCCCGCACGGGAAGGGTAAATTACGACGAGGTAGCCCGCCTCTCCCGGGAACTCAAACCCAGATTGATCGTGTGCGGGGCCAGCGCTTATCCCAGAATAATAGATTTTGCCCGTTTCCGGGAGATAGCAGATGAGGTGGGGGCGTATCTCATGGCGGATATAGCCCATATTGCCGGCCTGGTGGTGGCAGGTCTCCATCCCAGTCCCGTACCCTATGCCCACTTCGTCACCACCACCACCCATAAAACCCTCAGGGGCCCCAGGGGGGCCATCATCCTCACCACCAAGGAGTTCGCCTGGGACATAGACAGGGCCATTTTCCCCGGGATTCAGGGAGGCCCCCTTATGCACGTCATAGCGGCCAAAGCCGTGGCTTTAAAGGAGGCCCAACAGCCGGAGTTCAAGCTCTATCAGCAGAGGGTGGTGGAAAACGCCCGGGCCCTGGCAGAGGCCCTTTTGAGCTACGATTTTCAACTGGTATCAGGAGGGACCGACAACCACCTCATACTGGTGGATCTGAGGAATAAGGGGCTTACGGGAAAGCAGGCGGAGGAAATCCTGGGTTCAGTAAACATAACGGTAAATAAAAACGCCATTCCCAATGATCCCCAGAAGATCCACATCACCAGCGGCATAAGGTTGGGCACCCCTGCCCTCACCACCAGGGGAATGGGTCCGGAGGAGATGAGGCTTATAGCCAGGGCCATAGACCTGGCCCTATCTTACGGGCAGGACGAGGAGAAGCTGGAGGAGGCCAGGGGGATAGTCAAAGAGCTGTGCCAAGCCTACCCCCTCTACCCCCAGATACCTTAATTAGATCTTAAACCGGCGCTGGCACCTTGAAGGGGGGCTAAGATGCGGAAAAGCTGGGACGAATATTTCTTGGATATAGCCTTTAAGGTGGCGGAGCGGAGCACCTGCCCCCGGAGGGCTGTGGGGGCGGTGGTGGTTAAGGATAAGCGTATAAAGGGTACAGGATACAACGGCGCCCCTCACGGCCTGCCCCATTGTATAGAGGCGGGGTGTATCCTGGAAGACGGGCATTGCCGGCGGAGTATCCATGCCGAGATCAACGCCCTCCTGGAGTGTTCTCCTGAGGAGCGCCGGGGGGCTACCCTCTATATTACCGATTATCCCTGTGAGAACTGCGCCCTGGTAATCGTGCAGTCGGGCATCAGGAGGGTGGTGTATGCCCGGGATTACCCGGTCAAACGGGATTGGCTGAGGGAAGCCGGCATAGAGGTGGTACACCTTCCCCGGGAGGGAGCCTGAAATGAAAGAAAAGATCATCGCCCTGCCCAAGCTGAACAACCTGACCCCCACTATGGAATCCACCGCTTTGAAACTCATGGAGGAGGCGGGGGAGCTGGCCCAGGCCATAGGTAAGCTCCGGGGATTGAGCGGAGAAAAGGTCTATCTGGACGAGAAGGCAGTGCTGAAGGCTATAGCCAGGGAGCTCTTGGATGTGGCCCAAACAGCCGTCTCCTTGATGTTCGTACTGGAAGAGGATTATGGGGTGGATCTCCAGGAAGCCATGCAAGAGCATCTGGCCAAGCTCCGGGCCAAGAATTATCTTAAACAAGAATTATCTTAAATAGGGGAGAGCTGATGGAACCCAAAAAGATTTTAGTGGTTTTCGGCACAAGGCCTGAAGCCATCAAGATGGCGCCTGTGGTCAAAGAGCTGGAACGCCATCCCCAGGAGTTCACCTGTGTGGTGGCGGTTACAGCCCAGCACAGGGAAATGCTGGATCAAGTATTGAAACTCTTTGCCATAACCCCCCATTACGATCTGGACATAATGAGACCCGGCCAAACCCTGGAAGAGGTGACCTGCAGGGCCCTCATGGGCTTGACCCGGGTGATCCGGGAATGCCGTCCCCACCTGGTGCTGATCCATGGTGATACCACCACCACCTTTGCCGGTGCCCTGGCGGCTTTTTACCAGCAGATTCCGGTGGGCCATGTGGAGGCTGGTCTCAGGACAGGGGATCCCTATGCCCCTTTTCCCGAAGAGATCAACAGGCGCCTGGCCGGAGTGCTGTCCCAGCTCCACTTTGCCCCCACGGCTACAGCCAGGGAAAACCTCCTCCGGGAGGGGGTTCCCCCGGAGAAGATCTTTGTTACCGGCAATACGGTGATAGACGCCCTGCTGGCTACAGTGAGATCCCAGTATGAATTCTCCCTGCCCCAGCTGCAGGGGCTGGATTGGGCCAAATGGAAGGTGATACTGGTAACCGCCCATCGAAGGGAAAACTGGGGAGGTCCTTTGAGGGAAATCTTTTCCGCCCTTCGGGAACTGGTCCGCCGGTATCCCCAGGTCGTGGTGGTTTTTCCGGTGCACTACAATCCCAAGGTGCGGGATCTGGCCTGGGAAATATTGGGAGGCCAGGAGCACATAATCTTGCTGGACCCTTTAGAATACGAACCCTTCGTAAACCTCATGGCCAGGAGTTACCTTGTCTTGACCGATTCCGGGGGGCTCCAGGAGGAGGCCCCGGCCCTGGGCAAGCCGGTGCTGGTCCTGCGGGAGGTGACGGAAAGGCCGGAAGCGGTGGCCGCGGGAACGGTCAAGCTGGTGGGTACCAGGTTCCAAGATATAGTGGAGGCTGTAGGCCGATTGCTGGAAGATCCCGAGGCCTACAATGCCATGGCCCAGGCCGTCAATCCCTACGGAGACGGTCTGGCTTCCAAGCGCATAGTTAAAGCCCTTAAGTATTATTTCGGTTTCAGTTTAACCCGGCCCGAGGATTTTTCCTCCAGCAAAGGGCTTTAATGTATCTGGCAGGATTTTTGAGACCGAAAGAGAAATAAAGTTTTAAGGCAGGTTGCCCAAATGGATAAAGACCGCTGGACCGATTATGCCCGGTATATCAACCTGGGGGCCTCCCTGGTGCTCACCATGACCGCTGCCATACTCTTAGGTCTCTACGGAGGCCGCTGGCTGGACGAGCGCTGGGGAACCTCCCCTTTCTTCCTCATCCTGGGCGTCCTCTTGGGGGTGGGAATGGGGCTGGGGTCCTTTTACAGCAAGCTGAAAATCCTGCTGGAAGATATAGAGAAGAGGAGAAAGGGGCCTGGTGAAGAATAGTGGAGGTATCCGGCAAGTGGGCAGGCCTGATCACCGCTTTCATCTTCGGGGCGGCGCTCCTGGCGGGGCAGCCCCTCTACGGCTTTGGGGTTTGCCTGGGAAGCGCTGTTGCCTGCCTCCTCTACCGATGGCAGCTGGCTGCCCTTCATGACGCGGAGGGCCTCGCTACTCAAAAGTCCCTCAACCGGATACTGAGCAGGACTTATGTAAAATTTTTCGCCTCTGCGGCGCTCCTGCTGCTCTCCCTGTTGGGAGGCCTATCCTGGGTGTTGGGCGTGTTTACCGGCCTGGTCATCCAGGCAATGCTATATATGGGCGGCGCCCTCTATGCGGCCTTGAGGAAAGGGGGGAAAGCCTAAATGGGTTTAAAGGCCCTGGGGGAGGTGCTGGAACATGTAAAGCCGCAGGTACTGTTTCATCTGGGTCCTATACCCATCACGTCCACCGTGGTGAACACCTGGATAGTGATGGCCATCTTCCTACCCTGTATCTACCTCCTCTCCCGGAAATTTACCCTGGTGCCCCGGGGGGGACAACATGTCCTGGAGATGGTGGCCGAATTTTTTTACGGCCTCCTGGAGGGATCCATGGGCAGGGAGGGGAGGAGGTTTCTGCCCATTGTGGGAACCCTGTTCACCTTTATCCTGGTATTGAACCTATCCTGGTTTATACCGGGCATGAAGCCTCCCACCACGGATCTTTCCACCACTGCGGGTTTCGCCGTAGCCACCATCATCCTGGTCCAGATCATAGGCATCAAGCATAGAGGCCTGGTGGGATATATAAAGCACTTCTTTCAACCCATACCCTTTCTATTTCCTTTAAATGTAATGGAGGAGATGGTAAAGCCTGTATCCCTTTCCCTCCGTCTCTTCGCCAATATGTTCGGTGAAAAGATGGTGGTGACGGTTCTCTTTTTCCTCTTGCCTTTCCTGGCCCCCACCCCGGTCATGCTCCTAGGGGTAATCATGGGCACCATTCAAGCCTTGGTATTCTCCTTGCTGACCGTGGTATATATAACCAATTTTATCCATGGACATTAAAGGAGGAGATGGTTCATGAGCTTTTTGGCTGTAGCGTTGGCCATCGCGATCCCCGCCGTTGGCTCTGCCATAAGCCAGGCCATAGCTTCCAGGGCTGCCATGGAGAACATAGGCAGGCAGCCTGAGGCGGCAGGGGATATCCGCACCACCCTCATACTGGCCTTGGCCTTCATGGAGGCTTTAACCCTGTTCTCCTTTGTAATCGCCATCCTTCTCTGGGTTAAAATGTAAAATTTCTGGGCAAATAGGGGAGGGCCTATTCGCCCCCATTTCTAAAGGGGGGTGGCGAGATGCCCATCTTAAAGGCCTTAAATTTTGATCTATGGACTTTTGGCTTTCAGGTCATAAACCTGCTGGTGGTGATGGGGTTTCTTTACTACATCCTCTGGAAACCCCTGATGAGAACCATGACCTCCAGGGAGGAGAAGATACAGGGGGATCTTCAGGCGGCCGGGGAGGCCCGGAGGAAGGCGGAGGAACTCCTGGCCGCCTATAGAGAGCAGATCCAGAAGGCCCATCAAGAGGCCCAAGCCATAGTAGATCAGGCCAGGAAGGCCGCGGAAGAGGTCAGGCGGCAGATTTTGGCCCAGGCAGAAGAAGAGGCCCAGGGCATCCTGAAGAGAACCCGGGAGAAAATAGAGGAAGAGAAGAGGCAAGCCCTGGCCGCCATAAGGGCCGAGGCGGCCGACCTGGTGGTTCTGGCTGCCAGCAAGGTTATAGCCCGCACCTTGACCCCTGAGGATCACGAGACCCTCATCCGGGAGGCCTTGACGGAGGTGGAGAAGGTCTGGTAAGCTATTCCAAGGTGGCCAGACGATATGCCAACGCCCTCTTCTCTGTGGCCCAGAAGCGGGGAAAGGAAGACGAAGTGGCTAAAATCCTCACCTCCCTTAAGGAAAAGGTGCAGGCAGACCCGGAACTCCAGTGGATTTTGAAGCACCCTCTCCTTCCCATGGAGGAAAAGGAGCGGATTCTGGAGGCCCTTTTCCCCCAATTGGATCCCCTGATGAAAAATTTTTTTCCGGGTAGTGTTGTCCAGGAAGAGGGAAAAGATTTTGGTGCCCGTAGCTTCTGAGGCCCTCCGCCTCCTGGACCAGGCCTGTGGAACCCAGGTGGTGGTGGCCGTGCCTCTGTCCAATGGGTCAAGATCGGAAATAGAAAGACGATTGATGAAGCTTACGGGGCAAAAAATCCGCCTGGAAATAAAAAGGGTTCCCTCCCTGGTGGGGGGATTGGTGCTCCGTTTGGGAAATCGCACCGTAGATGCCAGCATAAAGAGAAAGCTGCAATCCTGGGGGCTGAGGAGACCTACGCCTCCCTTGCTGGTGGAATACCAGCGTTTTTTGGATCGAGCCCGGGGCATAAAGAGGGCGGAAATGACGGTGGCCCTGCCCCTTTCCGAGGGATTGAAAAGGGAACTGGAGACCCGTCTGGCTTTTTTAGCAGGCCAGGACATCCGTTTGGAGATCCGGGTGGCCCCTTCCATATTGGGGGGGATTTGTCCTGCGTCTGGGGGATAGGGTGATAGACGCCAGCCTCAAAAAGAGGCTGGAGCTTTTGGGGCGCCGCTTGAAGGGGATTCCTGTTTGAAGATTTTATCTTGAAGGGGTGAATGGGGAAGTGGCTATTCGTCCGGATGAAATTACCAGTATTTTAAAGCAGCAAATAGAACAGTATGAACTGGAAATAGAAGTGGCAGAAAAGGGCATAGTGACCTACGTGGGTGACGGTATAGCCCGGGTTTACGGCCTGGAAAAGTGTATGGCCAACGAGCTTTTGGAGTTTCCCGGCGGGGTCTACGGAATGGCCTTGAACCTGGAGGAGAACATGGTGGGAGCAGTCATCCTGGGCCCCTACTATCACATAAAAGAGGGGGACGAGGTCAAACGCACCTGCCGGGTGGTGGAAGTCCCGGTAGGGGAAGCCCTCCTGGGAAGGGTGGTAAACCCCATGGGACAGCCCTTAGACGGCCGGGGACCTGTGAAGACAGACAGGTTCCGCCCTGTGGAATCCCCGGCCCCTGGGGTGGTGCATCGCCAGCCGGTCAATACCCCCCTGCAGACGGGGATTAAGGCCATAGATGCCATGATACCCATAGGCAGGGGACAGCGGGAGCTCATAATCGGCGACCGCCAGACCGGCAAAACCGCCGTCGCCGTGGACACCATAATAAACCAAAAAGATCAAGACGTAATCTGCATATACGTGGCCATAGGGCAAAAGGCCTCCACCGTGGCCAGCGTCATCAACAAGCTCCAGGAGACAGGGGCCATGGATTATACCATAGTGGTGGCTGCCAATGCGGGAGAGCCAGCCCCCCTCCTCTATGTAGCCCCCTACGCTGGCTGCGCCATGGGGGAGTATTTCATGTACGAACAGCACCGGGACGTCCTGGTGGTGTATGACGACCTTTCCAAGCATGCCGTGGCCTATCGCGAGCTCTCCCTTTTGTTGAGGCGCCCGCCGGGACGGGAGGCTTATCCCGGCGATATTTTCTATCTCCATTCCCGGCTCTTAGAAAGGGCTGCCCGGCTCAACGACGCCCTGGGGGGAGGATCTTTGACTGCCCTGCCCATAATCGAGACCCAGGCAGGGGACGTCTCCGCCTACATCCCCACCAACGTCATATCCATCACCGACGGGCAGATATATCTGGAGCCCGATCTTTTCTATGCGGGCCAACGCCCCGCCATCAACGTGGGCCTCTCTGTATCCCGGGTGGGGGGAGCAGCCCAGATAAAGGCCATGAAACAGGTGGCGGGTCATCTGCGCCTGGATCTGGCCCAGTATAGGGAGCTGGCTGCCTTTGCCCAGTTCGGAGCCGAATTGGACAAAGCCACCCAGGCCCGTCTGGCTCGGGGCCAGCGGATGATGGAGCTGTTAAAGCAGGAACAATACCAGCCCATGCCGGTGGAGGAGCAGGTGGCGGTCATCTACGCCGGGGTTCACGGATATCTGGATGACCTGCCGGTGGAGAAGGTTCGCCCCTTTGAAAAGGGTTTCCTCCATTTCCTCCACAGCGTGTATCCGGATATATTGAGGGACATAAGGGAGAAAAAGGCCCTGGATAAGGACCTGGAAGAGAGGCTGAAGAAGAGTATAATAGAGTTTAAGGCTAGCTTTGTCGGCTCTTAAGGTAGCCTAGGTGGTGATATATCCATGTCCATGCTCAGCATGAGGGACATCAAAAGGCGCATCCGGGCGATAAAGAATATACAGCAGATCACCCGGGCCATGAAAATGGTGGCCGCTGCCAAGCTCCGCCGCTCCCAGGGTCAGCTTTTGTCCTCGCGGCCTTATTTTCAAAAGCTGGAAGAGGTTATCGGAAGGCTGGCCTCTGCTCCTGAAGCCCGGAACCTCCCCCTTATAGCCGAGAGGGAAGTCAAGAGGGTGGGTTACGTGGTGATAACCAGCGATAGGGGCCTGGCAGGGCCGTATAACTCCAACATTATCCGGGTGGCGGAGGCAGCCCTGCTCCAGGAGCATAGGGACCGCTCTATGGTGCTGATCGGCAAGAAGGGCTGGCAATTCTTCCGCCGCTATCCCTTCGAGCTCCTGGAGGTGGTTACCGATATAGGGGATGAGCCCACCTTGCTGCAGGCCCGGGAAATTTCCAGTAAACTGGTGGAATTTTTCCTAAAGAAGAGGGTAGACGAGATCCAGCTGGTCTACATGCACTTCATATCTGCCCTGAGGCATATGCCCAAGGTGGACCAATTTTTGCCCATCATACCCGCACCCTTGCCGGAAAGGGTCAGGGAGAGGGAATACCTTTACGAACCGGAGCCCCTAAAGGTGCTGGAATACCTCTTGCCCCGGTACTGCGAGATGAGGATATATCAAGCCCTTTTAGAGGCCAAGGCCAGCGAACATGCAGCCAGGATGATGGCCATGGAGAATGCCAGCAAGAATGCTGAAGAGATGATAGATCAATTGACCCTGTCCTTCAATAAAGCCAGACAGGCAGCCATAACCAAGGAGATCCTGGAAGTGGTTACAGGAGCGGAAGCTTTAAAGTGGCAGGGTCAAATCTAGAGGAGGTGTAAGCGCATGGTGGAAGGCAAAGTGGTACAGGTGATCGGTCCAGTGGTGGACGTGGAATTTCCCGAGGGGTGCCTGCCCGACCTGTATAACGCCATAGTGATCAGGGAGGGGAATATAAACCTCACCATGGAAGCCATGCAGCACCTGAGCAACAACACCGTCAGGTGTGTGGCCCTGGCCTCCACCGACGGTCTGCAGCGGGGGATGACGGCCTGGGACACAGGAGCCCCCATCAGCGTACCGGTGGGGCCTGCCACCCTGGGAAGGCTGTTCAATGTGGTGGGGGAGCCCATAGACGAGAAGGGACCGGTGGAGGCGGAAGAGAGGTGGCCCATCCATCGCAGACCCCCTTCCTTTGATGAATTAAAGCCCTCCACCGAGATACTGGAGACGGGGCTCAAGGTACTGGATCTCCTGGTGCCCTTACCCAAGGGGGGGAAGATGGGCCTCTTCGGAGGAGCAGGGGTGGGCAAGACCGTCCTGCTCATGGAACTCATAAGAAACGTGGCCTATGAACACGGCGGTTATTCCGTGTTCGCCGGGGTGGGGGAGCGAACCCGAGAGGGCAACGATCTTTACCTGGAGATGACCCAGTCAGGGGTTATAAGCAAAACCGTCCTGGTATTCGGGCAGATGAACGAGCCCCCTGGAGCCCGCTTGCGGGTGGGCCTAACCGGCGTAACCATGGCCGAATACTTCCGGGACGCGGAAGGGCGGGACGTGCTGCTGTTCATAGACAATATATTCCGTTTTGTTCAGGCTGGCTGCGAAGTTTCCGCCCTCTTGGGCCGCATGCCTTCAGCAGTGGGCTATCAACCCAATTTGGCCACGGAAATGGGGGAGCTTCAGGAAAGGATCACCTCCACCAAGAGGGGATCCATAACCTCGGTCCAGGCCATCTACGTGCCTGCCGACGACCTGACGGATCCCGCCCCTGCCACCACCTTTGCCCACCTGGACGGCATCATAGTCCTGTCCAGGCAGCTGGCCGAGCTGGGCATTTACCCGGCGGTGGACCCCCTGGACTCCACCTCCCGTCTCCTGGACCCCAGGCTGGTGGGGGAGGAGCATTACGAGGTGGCCCGGGGGGTTCAGAGGGCCTTGCAAAGGTATAAAGAATTGCAAGACATCATCGCCATCTTGGGTATGGAAGAATTGTCGGAAGAAGATAAAATAATAGTAGCTAGGGCCCGGAAGATCCAGAGGTTCCTCTCCCAGCCCTTCCACGTGGCCGAGGCCTTCACCGGAAGGCCCGGGGTATATGTGCCCCTGAAGGAGACCATCAGGGGCTTTAAGGAAATACTGGAGGGCAAGCACGACGACCTGCCGGAGCAGGCCTTCTACATGGTGGGCACCATAGAAGAAGCGGTGAAAAAAGCAGAGGAGCTGGTGGTTTAGATGGCCAGCCTTATCCTGGAGGTGATCACCCCCCTAAAGAAGGTGCTGGAAGAAGAGGTGGAGAGCGTGGTGGTCCCCGCCAGCGAGGGATATATGGGAGTACTTCCCCGCCACTTCCCCGCATTGGCCCTCCTGCGGCCCGGGGTGCTGACCTACCGGCCTGTGGGCGGAGCCCTTGAGCGCATGGCCATATCGGGCGGATTTGTGGAGGTGGGGCCCCGAAAGGTCCTGGTCCTGGCGGATGCGGCCGAAATGCCAGGGGAGATAGACGTGGAGCGGGCCCGCCGGGCTATGGAAAGGGCCCGGGAGAGGTTGAGGAGGCCCCATCCAGGCATAGATATAGAGAGGGCCCGGCTGGCCCTGGAGAGGGCCAAAGCCCGGTTGAAGGTGGCCGAAACCCGATGAACCCGCCTTTTGCGAGGGAATAGGCATGGATGTTATAGCCATAGAAGGGCCCTGCCGGCTGGAGGGCAGGGTCACCATAAGCGGAGCCAAGAACGCAGCTTTGCCCATAATCGCCGCCTGCCTGCTCACGGGCGAAGAATGCCTGCTGGAGGACATACCGCACCTTCTGGACGTGGAGACCATGGTGGGGGTGATAGAGAGCCTGGGGGCCCAGGCCCGGTGGGAGGGCAAGGGAAAAATAAGGATAAAAGCTGGCTCTCTGGATCAGGGAGACCCCCCCTACGAGTACGTCCGCCGCATGCGGGCTTCTTTTCTGGTTATGGGACCCCTCTTGGCCAGGAGGGGAGAGGCCCGCATCTCCCTGCCGGGCGGATGCGCCATCGGAGCCCGTCCCATAGACCTGCACCTTAAAGGCATGGCAGCCCTGGGTGCCAGGGTGGAGGTGGACAGGGGGAATGTGGAGGCTAGGGCAGAGAAACTGAGGGGGGCCCGTATATATCTGGATTTTCCCAGCGTGGGCGCCACCGAAAATATAATGATGGCCGCCTGTCTGGCTGAGGGGATCACGGTGATAGAAAACGCCGCTGCCGAGCCGGAGATAGTGGATTTGGCCAATTTTCTCAACGCTATGGGGGCCAGGATAAGCGGCGCTGGAACCAAGGTTATCCGGATAGAGGGGGTATCCCAGCTCCGAGGAGCCCGGCACTCGGTCATCCCCGATAGGATAGAGGCGGGCACTTTTATGGTGGCGGCCGCCGCCACCGGAGGAGAGGTGGGCATAGAAAACGTCATTCCCGACCACCTGACGGCGGTCATGGCCAAATTGACCGAGGCAGGGGCGGAATTGGGCGAGGAAAATGGAACCGTATGGGTGAGGTCCCGCCTGCCGTTGAAGGCGGTGGATATAAAGACCATGCCCTATCCGGGCTTCCCTACCGATATGCAGGCCCAGTTCATGGCCCTTTTGACCACGGCCCAGGGAACCAGCATGGTGACGGAAACGGTCTTCGAAAACCGCTTCATGCACGTGAACGAGCTGAAGCGCATGGGGGCAGATATAACCATAGAGGGCCATTGCGCGGTGGTCAAAGGTAAAGAAAGGCTCACCGGAGCCGAGGTAAAGGCCACCGACCTGAGGGCAGGGGCGGCCCTGGTCATAGCCGGATTGATGGCCGAAGGCATAACCAGGATTTCCTGTGTTCACCATATAGATCGGGGTTATGAAGATCTGGTGGGGAAATTCAAGGGGTTAGGGGCCAGGATAGGGCGCGTCCCCTGCGAGGAGCAGAGCTAAAATTGCTCTGGAAAGGAGAAGGGCAGATGCTGATCCTGGGCAGAAAAATAACCGAAGAAAGCTCCTTAGAAAGCGTGCTGGCGGAAATCCGGGAATCCATCCGCAGGGAAAAGGGCAGGGTGGTGGCCGATCTGAAGGGAGAGGTGGGCACCCTGGTGAATTTTGTTAAAAAAATGGCCCTAAGCCCGGGGGAACCCGAAAACCCTGAAAAGAGAAAGGAGTAGGCTCCAGTGAGGTACACGG
>DRZV01000014.1 GCA_011375465.1 Neomoorella mulderi | reverse complement strand
GTTTGTAGCCTACCTACGAGGGATTGAAACCGTATTGTCCGAGGTCAGTGGGGGCTAGCCGCAGCATTGTTTGTAGCCTACCTACGAGGGATTGAAACTAAAAGTCTATGATATGCTGTGCTGCGGCCGGATCCCACTTGTTTGTAGCCTACCTACGAGGGATTGAAACGGATTCTTACGAAATGCCTCTAGCACTTTGGGTACCAGCTCAAGCAAGTTTGTAGCCTACCTACGAGGGATTGAAACATTGTTTTCTTTGTTACGCAGCTCGTGAAAATTTTCAGCGTGTTTGTAGCCTACCTACGAGGGATTGAAACACTGAGGCATACGACGAACTAGGCCCTCAATTGCCTGTTTGTAGCCTACCTACGAGGGATTGAAACTCAGGGTCGGCCGCCCGACACTATTGGCGCTCATGCTCGTTTGTAGCCTACCTACGAGGGATTGAAACTATGGTAATCGCGGAGGCGTTCACCGTGCTAGCTAGTTTGTAGCCTACCTACGAGGGATTGAAACCAAAACAAATCATCCCAAATCAACAAGGCAACTTTTTGTTTGTAGCCTACCTACGAGGGATTGAAACTCATCATTAAGATTTTTTCCGCTCCTGGTTTGAGGAGTTTGTAGCCTACCTACGAGGGATTGAAACACCGCCTTAGATCGTCGAGGTTGATGCCGGCCAGTTGTTTGTAGCCTACCTACGAAGGATTGAAACCAGTCTTGGCTTGAAGCTTTCCTAAGGCGTTCCCTAAGTTTGTAGCCTACCTACGAGGGATTGAAACCTAGCGAGGTGGGTTTTGTGGTTGATGTGGAAAGCTAGTTTGTAGCCTACCTACGAGGGATTGAAACCTGCTCTGCTCAGACACCTACGCCCCCAGCAGGAACGACATTTGTAGCCTACCTTCCGAGGGATTGAAACACTTAAGGTATCTTATATGGAAAGAAAAAATTACTCCCTGAGAAGGGAGTAGAATATGGAGGTGGGACGGTTTCCAGACCCAGGAAGGAGGTGTCAGGTGGAGATCAGGGTTTGGATTTATCCGAAAAGAAGAGCTTATTCACGCTGAGGCCGAAAAACTCGGCCAGCTTCTTCATGGTCTCCTTCCGAGGGGTGCGCTGTCCCCTTTCGATCATGGCATAGGCGCTCTGGGGTATGCCCACTGCCCGGGCCACCTGCTGTTGGGTGAGCCCCCTGCATTGCGCAGGATGTACATTTTATAGTTGCGCATAATTTCCACCATAACGAGGAATATTTCCTTTGATTCATGTTCAATCACATGGCGCAATAATTGTCAAGCTTTTTATAGTGATATATAACATTAACATTGTGCTTTATCACAAAGGGTATTAAATTAGCCTTTAGAACCCCTCGGAGGATCTACAATGGCTTCTCTAGGAGAAAGGCTGGCTGCCCTGCGCAGGGCCAAAGGGCTCACCCAGGCAGAAATAGCCAAAAAGCTCAACATGGGGCAGAGCACCATCGCCATGTACGAAAAGAACCGGAGAACCCCAGATGCCCAGACCCTGAGGCGTCTGGCCGATTTCTTTGAAGTCTCGGTGGATTACCTGTTGGGCCGGATGGATCCATATCCTCTGCCAGAAGAGCTCCAGAAAGTGAGCGCCTGGGAATCCAAGGACTCCCTCCCCTGGGACACCTACTTGACCCTCCTGGAGGAGCGGCTTAAACTTTTAAGCCCTGAAGAGAGGCGAAGGGCCCTTCAGCACTTAAAAGGGGATTATCCGGAAGTTTGAAAAGGGCTAGGTGTCACTGGGACTCCCAGGAAGCCAGGAAAGCCTCATCTTCCCACAAACGGGGCCCCACCAGATCCCCGGTATCCCAAAATTCCTGTACCCTCCATCTCTTTTCTCCCCAGGTGGGGGGTGTCACTCCCGCTTCTTTGGCCATCTGCTCGGCCTCCCTTATCATTTCTTCTATGATTCTGGGGGTATGCAGGCGGGGGACCACGGTGGTGCGCCAATAGCCTCCGGCGTATTTTAAGGCCAAAATCAGGGTCTCCTTCACTTTCAGGCCGATATCCTCTCCCAGGGGGGTTTCGGGGCTGCTCAAGATCTCCCGATAAAATCTCAAGGGCAGTTTATAGTCCACCGCCAGACAGGAGAGGAGGCCTTGCTCCAAGAGCTGGAAAACCACCTCTGGCCGGGAGCCATTGGTATCCAGCTTTATCTGAAAACCCATGTCCTTCAGGCGCTGGATAAAGGAAACGAGATCGGGCTGGAGGGTGGGCTCTCCCCCGCTTATCACCACCGAGTCTATATATCTACGCCTCCGGGCCAGGGACTCCAGGATCTCCTCCTCGGGGATAGGTTCCACGTATCTTTGGGGATCCACCAGCCCGGGGTTATAGCACCAGGGGCAGCGGAAATTGCAGCCCAGGGTGAAGATGACAGCTGCCACCTTGCCAGGATAATCGGAAAAAGAGCTCTTAAGGTAAGCCCCTATTTTCAACGGCCTTTCCTCCTTATTTTAATTTAAAACTGCGCCGCTCTAAGAATTCTTCCTGCTTGCCTGGGTTGTAGTAAGAGACGGGCCGGTAATACCCGGTAACCCGGGACCAAACTTCGCAGGGGGCCCCGCACAAGGGGCACTTCTCCACCCTGCCTGCCAGATAACCATGATCAGGGCATATGGAGAAGGTGGGGGTGAGGGTGAAATAGGGCACTCGGCTTTGGGAGCAGACCTTGAGGATAAACTCCCTGCAGGCCTCGGGATCAGGTTTGGCTTCTCCTAACCAGAAATGGATGACCGTCCCTCCAGTATACCTAACCTGCAGCTCTTCCTGGTGTTCCAGCACCTCCCAGGGATCTTCGCTCCAGTACACAGGGACATGGGTGGAATTGGTATAGTAGGGTGGAGCTCCCTTCCTTGCCCTCTCTTCGTTGGCCACTATGATGTCGGGAAATTCCCTTTTATCCAGCCGGGCCAAGCAGTAAGAACACCCTTCAGCCGGGGTGGCCTCCAGGTTATACAGGTTGCCGGTGCGCTCTTGGGCGGTCCGGCAGATCTCCCGGAGAAATTCCAGAATTTTAAGGGCAAAGGCCTTGCCCTTCGGGTGGGTTATGGGTACCCCCAATAGGTTCAAGCAGGCCTCGTTGCCTCCCACCACCCCCAAGGTGGAGAAATGGTTGGCGAAATAAGCTCCGAACCGCTCCTTTACCCGACGGAGGTAGTGGGCGGTAAAAGGGTAGAGCTTTATATCGGCGAACCTCTCCAAAACCCGGCGTTTGACCTCCAGGCCCTCTATGGCCAGGGAGGCCAAAACCGCCAGGCGGTTGAAAAAGCTCTCTTCTCCGGAGCTGAGATAGGCCAGGCGGGGCAAATTGATGGTGACCACCCCTATGGAACCGGTCAGGGGGTTGGCGCCAAAAAGCCCACCTCCTCGGCGGAGCAATTCCCTGGTATCCAGGCGCAACCGGTAGCACATGCTCCGGACCTCCTGGGGAGAAAGATCGCTGCCGATGAAGTTGGCAAAGTAGGGGCTGCCGTATTTTGCCGTAACCTCCCATATCTCGGGAGGAACATCCCCTTTCAGCCACTGGGGAGTTATGTTGAAGGTGGGTATGGGGAAAGTGAAACTCCTGCCCTTCCTGTCCCCCTGGAGGAACACCTGGCAGAAGGCCTTTACGAACATCCGCCTTTCCTCCTGGCAGTCGCCGTAAGTGTAGGGCATCTCCTTGCCCCCCACCACCGCCGGCTCCCCATCGTAAGGGGAGGAGAGCACATCCAGGGTAAAATTGGTGAAGGGCACCTGGAGCCCCAGTCTGGTGGGGGTGTTGAGGTTAAAGATGGCCTCCTGAAGGGACTGGCATATTTCTTGAAAACCCAGCCTATCCTCCCGGATAAAGGGGGCCAGCAGGGTATCGCAACTGGAAAAGGCCTGGGCGCCGGCAGCCTCGTTCTGAAGGGTGTAAAGAAAATTGTATACCTGTCCCAGGGCGGAACGGAAATGCCTAGGCGGCTCGGTTTCCACCATCCCCGGCACCCCATTGAAGCCCTCCCGCAATAAATCCTGCAAATCCCATCCGCAGCAATAATTGCCCAAAAAGCTCAGATCGTGGAGGTGGATCTCCCCCCGTTGATGGGACTCCCTCACCTCCGGAGGGTATATCCGCTCCAGCCAATAGGAAGAGGACATCTCCCCCATCAGGTACATATGCAGCCCTTGGATGCTGAACCCCATATTGGCGTTTTCTCTAACCTTCCAGTCGGCGCCATTGAGATAGCGCTCTATCAAGTCCAGAGGAAAATATTTATAGCCCTCCTTCACTCTTCTCCCCATCTTCCTCGAATTGCATTTCTTTATATGATTTCGCCTTCTTTAGCAGAAAACCTGGTGCCGGGTTTGCAGTCTTAAAAGGGACATATAATAGTAATCACTCTAAAAATATGCTATAATAAGATGAGCTGGTCCAAAAATTATAAAAGCGAGGTAAACAAAACACGCGCTTTGGAGAGGTAATCAAGAGCGAAGATTTCAAGACAGAAAAACATGTACCGGTGATAACCACCCTCGAGGTGCCCGCCAAGGTGAAGGCGGGGGAACCCTTCCAGGTGAACGTGACCGTGGGCAAAGAAATTCCCCATCCCAACACCACCGAGCACCACATCCGCTGGATCAAGATCTTCTTTAAACCCGACGGAGATCAGTACGCCTACCATGTGGGCAGCTTTGCCTTTGAGGCCCATGGAGAGGTGGTGACTGGACCCAATACCGGCCCGGTTTATACCGAGCCCTCCGTAACCCTGTCAATGAAGGTCAATAAATCCGGCACCCTTCTGGCCCTATCTTACTGTAACATACATGGGCTATGGGAAAGCAGCAGCCGCATAGAGGTAGAATAGCACTTACTTAGAAGGGGGGTGTTCACCCCCCTTTAATTTCAATCCCTCCTTCCGGAGAAAAAGGCCAGCAGCCTGAGCACAAAGAGGAAGAGGTTCACCAGATCCAGATACAGGTTCAGCACTGCATAGGGCACCTCTTCCGGAGCCACCCCCTGCCGGTACTGGGACACATCATAATAAAATCCAGCCGCTGAAGATCAAAACCCCTCCTGCACCATATAAAAAATCCACCAGGAAATTCAGTTTTACAAAGAGGCTGGCCACGGCCAGGACTACGAGCCCCAAGGTGGCGGCAAAAAGAAATCCTCCCAGAAAGCTAAAATCCTTCTCGGTGCTCCGGGCATAAAAGGCCAGAGAGCCGAAGATCACCGCAGTGGCCAGAAAAGCCGCTGCCAGAAGGTTGGCTCCCAGGATAGAGGCGTAATACTTCACCACGGGATAGAGGGTGGCTCCAGAAACGGCGGTAAAGGTATAGAGAAAACCCACCCCGATGGACCTTTTGCTCATCCGGATTATAACTGCAGCCACGATCATGCCCAATTCCACCAGGATCAGGGGGAAAATCTACTCCACGGGTTATATAGAGGGCGGCCAGGATTGCTCCCAGAAGCGAGAAGACCAGGGAAAGGATGTGGCTTAGGCTCCCCCTGCCCTGGGTTGCCACATAGGTGTTATCCATACACATCCTCTCCTCACTTTTTGGTTTTTAAATATCTATCCCTTTCGCTGTAAATGCACCCACAATACTTCTGCCGGTAGAGTTCCAACTGCCGGGAAAGTTCCACCCCCTCCCTGTATCCCTCCCGGAAATCTTTATAGTAAAAATTAACTCCATACTCTTTTTCCAGATTATAGCCTATATCTTTTATGCTGTCATGTTGCTGATAGGGGCTCACCAGCAGGGTGGTGGAAAAATAGGCATAGCCCCTTTCTCTGGCCTCCAGAGCCGTCCTGGCCATCCTCATGAAATAACATACAGGGCAGCGGTGGTTTTCCCGGAAAACCACCTGGCGGAGGAAGCCCTCCAAGTCATAATGATCCTGATAGATCACCTCCAAGCCTATCCGGTGGGCGTATTCCTTCAGGGAGTTTAGCCTGTTCCTGTACTCGGTATAGGGGTGTATATTGGGGTTATACCAGAAACCGGTAATATGCCATCCCTCTTCCTGGAGCACCTTTAAAGGGTAGAGGAGGCAGGGGGCACAACATATATGAAAGAGCATCCTTTTCTCCATTCCCGCACCTCCTTAAGCTCAGCCTTCTAAGCGATAGCCCACCCCGGGTTCGGTTATTATATACCGAGGCCTGGCTGGGTCAGGCTCCAGCTTGCGCCTCAATTGCCCGATATATACCCTGAGGTAATGGATCTCTTCCTGGCATTCTGGCCCCCACACGCTGCGGAGCAGTTGGCGATGGGTGAGGACCTTGCCCGCATTGAGGGCCAGATGTTTCAGGAGCTCGTATTCAGTCGGGGTGAGCTTGATCTCCCTATCCCCCATCTTCACCTGCCTCCGGGCCATATCGATGGTCAGGTTGCCCACTTTGACCACCGGGGTATTCGAAGATTTGGAGGCATGTCTCAGGGCGGCCCGCATCCGGGCCAAAAGTTCCCCCATGCCGAAAGGTTTTACCACATAATCGTCGGCCCCGCCATCCAAGGCCTTGATTTTATCCCCCTCCTGTTCCCTCACCGAAAGGACGATAATGGGGGCTGCTGTCCATTCCCTCAGCCTTTTGATGACCTCGAGGCCGTCCATATCCGGCAGCCCCAGATCGAGGATTATGATATCAGGGCGAAAAAAGGCTGCCGCTTCTAAGCCCTGGAGTCCGGTGGCAGCCTGCTGCACCTGGTAACCGTGGGCTTCCAGGGCCACCTTCAAGAGCCTTCTTATGGGGGCCTCGTCATCTATCACCAGCACCCTCGGGGAGGTCAATCGTCTCCTCACCCCCTTCTTCCCGCATAAGGCTGGGGGGAACAGAGGGCAAGGGCAGGGTGAAGGTTATCCGGGTGCCTCCTTCAGGTCGGTTTTGGGCCCAAATCCTTCCTCCATGGGCCTCTATTATACCCTTGCAGATGGAGAGGCCCAGACCGGTGCCTGGCACATGGCTGTTGCTCCCCAAGCGGTAAAACTTTTCAAAGATCTTATCCTCTTCTCCAGGCGGTATGCCCGGTCCCTGGTCGGCCACGCTCACCTCCAGCTCCCTTTCCCCCTTCTTCACTTCGATCTCGATCTTGCTGCCCACAGGGGAATACTTGGCAGCGTTGTCCAGGAGATTGAGCATCACCTGCTCCATAAGGCTGAAATCGGCCTTCACCAGGGGGAGATCCGGCGGGATGCGGACCTCTACGGTGTGCTCCTGGAGAACCTCCTTGAAGTTCCTCAAGGCAACACCCACCACATCCTCCATATCACACCACTCCAGCTTCAAAGGCAGGATTCCGCTCTCCAGGCGAGCCATATCCAGGAGGTTGCCCACCAGCCGGTTGAGGCGCTTGGCCGCCTCTTTTATGGTGAGCAAAAGGGCCCTCCTGGCCTTGGCATCATAGACATCCTCCCCTTCCAGGAGGCCGGTGACGGCGGCGGTGATGGAGGAGAGGGGGGTGCGCAGGTCATGGGAAACGGAATTCAGCAGGGCTGTGCGCAGCTTTTCCGAAGCGGAAAGGTACTTGACCTTGTGGGCCTCTTCCGCCAGCTGCTGGCTCAATATGGCCATGGCCGCCAGATTGGCAAGGGCCTCCAGAAGATGTTTCTGTTCCGGATCCAGCCTCCGCCCCTGAAACTTCACCCCTAGAACTGCCAGGGTCTTTCCTTCGGCCTTTAAAGGCAGGTAAAAACCTTCTGCCCCTGCCAAGGTATCCGTCCCTTTGCCCGCAGGATGGCCGTGGGTGAATACCCAGGCAGCCACGGTATACTCGTTATTGTTCCACCATTTTCCTATTATGGAAGGGTACATGGCCCTCAGGCGCAACTCCCCCGTCTCATCGGGCATCAGCAGTACCGATTCTCCCTCCACCGTCTCGGCAGCGGTCTCCGCGATGGCCCTGATCAAGCTGCCCATATCCGCTGCCACCGCCATCTTACGGCTAAAGGCATAGAGGGCTGCAGTGTGCCTCTCCCTCCTGCTGGCGTTCTCCGCTTGGGCCTTTAACCTGGTGGCCATGTTCGCCGTGATGAAGGCCATCCCCAGGAACACCAAAAAGCTTATAAAGTAACGCAAATCCAGGACGGTGAAGCTGAAGGTGGGCTCCACGAAGAAAAAGTCAAAGGCCAGAATGCTCAAAACCGCGGCGAACAGGGAGGGCCCCAGGCCGAACTTCAGGGCGCTGAAGAGCACAGGCAGGAGATAGAGGAGGTAGATATTGGTCAAATCGAAGAAGGGCTGGAGGATTTTATTGAGCACCGTCACCGCCACCACAGAGGCGGCTGCCCCCCCACAGGGCCAGGACAGGGTTGGGGGAGACGGGATCTTGGCCTTCTTCTCCTCCTTGGGCGGCCCTTTGCCTGGTATAACGTGCACGCTTATACCTTCGCTGTTTCTGAGGATTTTGTCCACCAGGGAACCCTGAAAAAACTCCTTCCAGCGGGTTTTGTGAAGGGGCTTGCCTATCACTATCTGGGTGACGTTCTTCCTCCTGGCTAAAGCCAGGATCTCCTCGGCCACGTCTTTACCGCTCAAGGTGATCACTTCAGCCCCCAGTTCCTCTGCCAGCCTCAAGTTGCGGGCCAGCTGTTCCTTCTCCCTTTCGTCCCCGGGAAACTGATCCGGCACCTCCACATGTGCCGCCAGCCACTCCGCCTTCAAAGCCGCAGCCATACGCCTGGCTGCCCGGATGACCTGGGCGGAGAAAGGGCTGGCGCTTATACAGGCCATAACCTTCTCCGCTGCTGGCCAGGGTCCGGGAATGCCATGGGCCCGCATATAGCGGCCCAGTTCCCCCTCCACCTTCATGGCGGCATAGCGGAGGGCCATTTCCCGGAGGGCGCTCAGGTTTCCCAGGCGGAAGAACCTCTGCATGGCCCTTTCCGCCTGGGGAGGTATATACACCTTGCCCTCCTTCAGCCTCTCTATAAGATCTTCGGGGGGCAGATCTATAAGTTGGATTTGATCCGCTTCCTCCAGCAGCCGATCGGGAACCGTCTCCTGAACCTTTACTCCGGTTATCTGGGCCACAATATCGTTGAGGCTCTCGATGTGCTGGATATTCAAAGTGGTATATACGCTTATCCCCGCCTGCAGGAGTTCTTCCACGTCTTGATAGCGCTTGGCATGGCGGGAGCCCGGTATGTTGGTATGGGCCAATTCATCCACCAACACCAGCTGGGGGCGACGGGCCAGGATGGTATCCAGGTCCATCTCTTTGAATACTTTGCCCTTGTAAACTATCTCCTTAGGTGGGATGACCGGCAGCCCCTTCACCAAGGCCTCGGTCTCGGGCCTCCCGTGGGTCTCCACCCAGCCTATTACCACGTCCACCCCTTCTGCCAGCCGTTCATGGGCCGCCTCCAGCATGGCATAGGTCTTACCCACTCCCGCCGCAGCCCCTAAAAATATGGTGAGCTTGCCCTTCTCTTCTGCCTTGACCTCGGCCAACAGCTCTTCAGGATCGGGGCGGAGATCCTCCCCTTCCCTCTCCATCATAAACAACACCTGCCCTAGGAATTCAGAGGCAGGGGATCCCCTGCCTCTATGGGGTGAGCTGATCCAGCTCTAAATTTAATTTTAGCACATTCACCCGGGGTTCCCCCAGTATGCCGAACTGCCGGGGTATGATGTTTTTGTCCACCAGCTCCTTCACCTTTTCTTCCGGAAGGTTGCGGGCCTTAGCCACCCTGGGCACCTGGAGGTAGGCAGCCGCCACTGAGATGTGGGGATCCAGGCCGCTGCCAGAGGCGGTGACCAGATCGCTGGGAACCGGAGCGTCTGGGGGCAACCCGTTCAGCTCCCGCACCTTTTCTGCCCGCCGGGCCACCTTGTCTATGAGCTCTTTGTTGGTGGGGCCCAGATTGGATCCTCCGGAATCGGCGGCGTCATACCCTTCCCCTGCTTCCGAGGGCCTGCCGTGGAAATACCCGGGGCTGGTGAAGGACTGGCCTATCAAAAGGGAACCCACGGGCTGCCCATCCCTGTACACAAGGGATCCATTGGCTTGATGGGGAAAAAGCAGTTGGGCCAGTCCGGTGAAGGCCAGAGGATAGATCAAGCCGGTGAGAACTGTCATGACCAGGAGCATAAGAGTAGCGGTGATGATCCCCTTGATCATATTTTCTCCCCCCGCAGTTTTTTAGGCTAAACCCAGAGCCACCAGAACCATGTCTATCAGCTTTATCCCTATAAAGGGAGCTATCAGACCCCCCACCCCGTAAATCAAGAGGTTTTTCCTCAGTATGGCGCTGGCCCCTATGGGTTCGTAAGGGACCCCCCGCAAGGCCAGGGGTATCAGGGCCACTATTATCAGGGCATTGAATATAACCGCCGAGAGGATGGCGCTCTGGGGGGTGGCCAGGTGCATGATGTTCAGGGCCGCCAGTTCAGGATAGGCAACGGTAAACATGGCGGGGATTATGGCAAAATACTTGGCCACGTCGTTGGCTATGCTGAAGGTGGTCAGGGCACCCCTGGTCATTAGCAGTTGCTTGCCTATCTCCACGATCTCTATAAGCTTAGTGGGGTTGCTCTCCAGATCCACCATATTGCCAGCTTCCCGGGCAGCCTGGGTGCCGCTTCCCATGGCCACCCCCACATCGGCCTGGGCCAGGGCTGGAGCATCGTTGGTCCCGTCTCCGATCATGGCCACCAGGTGCCCCTGGGCCTGGTATTCCTTGATCAGCTTTAGCTTGGCCTCAGGGGTGGCTTCAGCCAGAAAGCTGTCCACCCCCGCTTCGGCAGCTATGGCGGCCGCGGTGAGCGGGTTATCCCCGGTAATCATGATGGTCTTTATGCCCATGCGCCTCAATTGGGCAAAGCGCTCCTTTATGCCCCCTTTGATTATATCCTTTAGGTGGATCACCCCCAGAACCCGGGGGCCGTCGGCCACCACCAGAGGGGTCCCTCCCCTTCTGGCCACCTCTTCCACCTTTTGCTTCACCTCCGGGGGCAGGCTGCCGCCGTTCTCCTTGACAAAGGCTTCCACCGCATCGGCAGCCCCTTTCCTTATGCGCCTTCCCTCCACGTCCACCCCGCTTATGCGGGTATGGGCGCTGAAGGGGATAAAAGTGGCGTTGAGGCTGCCCAGATCCCTCTCCCTCAGGTTATACTTCCTTTTGGCCAGCACCACTATGCTGCGGCCTTCAGGGGTTTCATCAGCCAGGGAGGAGAGCTGGGCCGCGTCGGCCAGCTCTTCTTCCGTAACCCCAGGGGCAGGAATGAACTCGGTGGCCATGCGATTTCCTAAAGTTATGGTGCCGGTCTTATCCAGAAGCAGGACGTCCACATCCCCCGCGGCCTCCACCGCCCTGCCGGACATGGCCAGCACATTCCGGCGCAGCAGCCTATCCATACCCGCTATCCCTATGGCGGAGAGCAGGCCCCCGATGGTGGTGGGTATGAGGCAGACCAGGAGGGCGATGAGCACCGGCACCGAGACCACCACCCCTGAGTACATGGCAAAGGGCTCGAGGGTTACCACCGCCAAGAGGAAGATGAGGGTGAGGCCCACCAGTAGTATGGTCAGGGCTATCTCATTGGGGGTTTTCTGCCGTCTAGCCCCCTCCACCAGGCTTATCATACGGTCTAGAAAGGTTTCCCCGGGATTGGCGGTAATGCGCACCTTTATCCAATCGGATAGGACCCTGGTTCCTCCGGTAACCGCGCTCCTATCTCCCCCGGATTCCCTTATCACCGGAGCCGACTCCCCGGTCACCGCGCTTTCATCCACCGAAGCTATGCCCTCTATGACTTCGCCGTCGCCGGGGATGATGTCGCCCGCCTCCACCAGCACTATATCGTCTTTCCTCAACTGGGAAGCAGGCACAGTTACTATCTTCCCGTGCACTATCTTTTTGGCCATGGTCTCGCTACGGGTACGACGCAGGCTCTCTGCCTGGGCTTTACCCCGGCCCTCGGCCATGGCCTCGGCGAAATTGGCGAAGAGCACGGTGAGCCACAGCCACAGGGCCAGCTGTATGTTCAGGGCCATATGGGTAAAGATGCCGGCCAAGGCATCCCTTATGATGAAGGCGGTGGTTAAAAAGGCCCCCACAGCCACCACAAACATTACGGGATTTTTGACCTGGACCCGGGGATCCAGCTTTAAAAAGGCATCCTTTATAGCCCTGAAGATCAATTCTCGAGTGTAGATGTCCTTAAGTGTGCGCCTGTCCATTCGGCTCCCCTCCTAAAAGACCTTACCGGCTATCATCAAGTAATGCTCCACGATGGGGCCCAAAGCCAGAACCGGGAAAAAGGTCAAAGCTCCCACTATGATGATGACCGCCACCAGCAAATTGGTAAAAAGCAAACCGGTGGTGGGAAAAGTGCCGGGACTGGGGGGAATGTACTTTTTCCGGGCCAGGCTGCCTGCTATGGCGAATACGGGCAAGAGGACCCCAAAACGGCCTATAAGCATGGCCCATCCTACACCCAGGTTGTAAAAAAGGGTGTTGGAATTCAATCCAGCAAAGGCGCTGCCGTTATTGGCAGTACCCGCGTCAAAGGCGTAGAGCATCTCGCTGAGCCCATGGGGCCCGGGATTCAGAATAGAAGAGGTGCCTGCCGGGGTGACGGCAGCTATGGCCGTGCCGATGAGGATAGAGGCGGCAGGTATCAAGACAGCC
>DRZV01000018.1 GCA_011375465.1 Neomoorella mulderi | reverse complement strand
GGTGGGCACCCTGGTGAATTTTGTTAAAAAAATGGCCCTAAGCCCGGGGGAACCCGAAAACCCTGAAAAGAGAAAGGAGTAGGCTCCAGTGAGGTACACGGCAGTGGCTCGCCGCTATGCTCAGGCCCTCTTCTCAGTAGCCAAAAAGGCGGGACAAGAAGAGAAGATCAGGAATGCCTTGAAATTCCTAGAAGACGCTCTGAAGGAAAACGATTTTCAGAAGATAATCTACCACCGGCTCATTCCTCCGGAGCAGAAGGAGCAGCTCCTGCAGGCCCTCTTGCCCAATCTCAGCCCCATTATGAAGAACTTTTTACGGGTGGTGCTCTCCAGAGGCCGGGAAAGGGCTCTCATACCCATTGTCCAGGAATATGATAAAATCTTGGACAATACAGCCGGCATAAAGCGGATAGAGGTGAGCACTGCCTATGAACTGCCCCCAGAGCAGAAGGAGGAAGTGGAAAGGGAGATAGCCAAACTGGCGGGGGCTAGGGTGCGGTTGACCTGGCAGGTGAACCCTTCCCTTTTGGGAGGCCTGTCTATCCGCCTCAATGACCGGGTGGTGGATGCCAGCGTCAAAAAGCGATTGGAGCTCTTGGCCAAAAGGCTCAGCACAGTGTGAGGCCGGGGAAACCCGGCTTTTTTTATTTTCCAGTCTAAAAATTTTCCAGAGATAATAAAATTTTTAAGGCAGCAACCTTTCACCCCGGAGGAAATCCATGGCCCGCAGCGCCCTTCTTCTGCTGATATTTTTTCTTTTGAGCCTGATACTTCTGCCCATAGCAGTTTTCTATGGCATAAAGATGCTCAACCCCCCGGTGCAGGTAAAGATCGGGGAAAAGCTTATCCGGGTTTATTTCCACGAGACGGGGATAACCAAGACCATGCCCCTGGAGGAGTACGTGGTGGGGGTGGTGGCGGCGGAAATGCCTGCCCACTTTGAGATGGAGGCTTTAAAGGCCCAGGCGGTGGCGGCCCGGACCTATGCTTTAAAGATGGAGGAAAATTCACCCCATCCCGAGGCGGATGTCTGCACAGATCCCAATCACTGCCAGGCCTATCTGGACGATGGGGATCTCCGGAAAAAATGGGGTATCCTCAATTTCTGGCGCTATAAAAGCAAGATAGAGGCTGCGGTCAATTCCACCCGCGGCCTGGTGCTCACCTATCAAGGAAAGCTTATAGATCCCGTCTATCACGCCAACGGCGGGGGAAGGACGGAGAAGGCTGCCCATGTGTGGGGCAAGGAAGTGCCCTATCTCCAGAGCGTGCCTTCCCCCTGGGACGAAGGCGATCCCAACTATCAGAGGATCCTGACCTTCACTTTAGAGGAGTTGCAGGGGAAATTGGGGGGCCAGGTCCTGCCGGCGGCCGCCAATCTCCCTCCTGGCAATTTTATAGAGGCCCTGGAGAGGACCCCTACAGGGAGGATAAAGCTCCTCCGCGTGGGAAATAAAATCCTGCCCGGAGGTGAAGCTAGAAAGCTCCTGGGCCTGCCTTCCACCAACTTTACCTGGGAAGTGGAAGGAAATAAGGTCCGTTTCCGGGTGATAGGCTACGGCCATGGGGTGGGCATGAGCCAGTATGGGGCTAATGGTATGGCCCGGGAGGGCTACGATTTCCTCTCCATACTCAGGCACTATTATCCAGGCACGGAGGTGGTTCAGGGGTATTAAAAGAAGGCGAATGGGGCAGAATCTATATCGAGGTGATGGTTATGAAAGGGATTCTGCCCCTGTGGAGAAAGATCGTGGACAAGGGGGGGCAAAGGCTTTTCCCTTTAAGGCCAGCCCGCATCCTGGTGCTCCTGGGTTTGGCCCTGGGCAGCTATTATTTCATCACCCACGACCCCCTTTATCAGAGGCCCGCTGTCCAGGTGCTACCCCCTGCTCCGGTTGTCCTCCTTCCTGCGGTGGAATCCCCGGTGGGCTCCAGCACCCTGCCCGGTTCCGAGGGTGAATCCCCGGCCGCTCCCTCTCTGTCCGCCAATCCTTCCTCCGGGAGGCCCCTCACCTTCTCCCGTCCCCTGGAGGGTCCTGTGATCCGCCCCTTCGGCTTTACCTATGATCCAGTATATGAGGATTACCGCTTTCACCCCGGGGTCGACCTAAAGGCCCCTGAAGGATCCCCGGTGAAAGCCCTGGCCGGCGGAGTTGTCCAGCAGATAGATTATAGCCAGGATTGGAACTACCGGATCATCCTCGATCACGGGGAAGGCCGGCAGAGCCTGTATGCCCATTTGAGGGAGATCCAGGTGGCCAAGGGGGACAAAGTGGAAGCGGGCGAGGTTATCGGCTTTTTAGGCCTTCCGGGAAAAGCGGAGCCCGGCGAAATCCATCTGCATTTGGAGTTCAGAGAAAATGGACAGCCTGTGGAACCGCCCCTCCCGTAAAACCAGGTTCTTTTTGCCGCACCCCTTCAATAGAATAGAGAAGGATCAGATGGTGGGAGGCTGTCCCATGGACGACTACATTAAAGAGAGGGTGCTGGAGGTGGCTCTCTACATCGTAGAAAACCGGGCTACGGTGCGGCAGGCGGCCTCGGTGTTCAAGGTGAGCAAGAGCACGGTCCATAAGGACGTGACCGAAAGGCTACCGGGCTTGAACGAACATCTGGCCCGAGAGGTGAGGAAGATTTTAGATATCAACAAGGCGGAGCGGCACCTGCGGGGGGAGAAGCCACCCGGCGTAAATACCGAGCCCTCAAAATTTCCTGAGGGGGCAGGAATTTTTTCCTCTCCTGGAGAATAACCCTGGGAACAATCCAGGGAAAGGAAGATGGCATTCGGCCTAGGGCAGGATATGGGACTGGATTTGGGAACAGCCACCATCCTGGTATACGTGGCCGGCAGGGGCATAGTGGTCAGGGAGCCTTCGATGTTGGCCATCGATAGAGGCACAGGAGAAGTCATCGCCATAGGGGAAAAGGCCCGCCAGATGCTGGGCCGCACCCCGGGAAACATTGTGGCCCTGCGCCCTCTGAAGGACAGGGTGATAGCCGACTTCGACAGCACCGAAAAGATCATACGCTACTTTATAGAAAGGGTACAGGGGGCCAGCATCTGGAAAAGGTCCAGGATGGTCATCTGTACCCCTGCCCAGATAACCGGGGTGGAGGAGCGGGCCGTGAGGCAGGCTGCCCTTCAGGCGGGCGCCCGCCAGGTTTTCATGATAGAAGAGCCGATAGCCGCTGCCCTGGGAGCGGGTTTGGACATATCAGCTCCCCAGGCTTCCATGGTGATGGACATAGGGGGAGGGACCACTGACGTGGCGGTCCTTTCCCTGGGGGGCATTGTGTGCAGCGCTTCCCTGAAGGTGGCAGGGGACAAAATGGACGAAGCCATAATCCGGTATGTGCGCCGGGAACACAACCCCGTCATAGGGGAAAAGACCGGGGAGGAGCTGAAGAAGACCATAGGTACTGCCCATCCCTCCTGCCGGTGGCAATCCTCCATGGAGGTCAGGGGGAGGGATGTGGTCTCGGGGCTGCCCAGGACGGTGAAGATCTCAGCTCCCGAGGTCTTTGAAGCCCTGCAGGAACCCCTTCAGCAGATCGTGGGGGCCATAAGGGAAGTTTTAGAAAAAACCCCTCCGGAGCTGTCTGCTGATCTGGTGGACAAGGGGATGGTGCTCACGGGAGGAGGCAGCCTTCTGGCAGGTATAGACACGCTCCTGGCAGAAGAGACGGGCCTGCCGGTGTACATAGCGGAGGACCCCGTCTCCTGCGTGGCCCTGGGAACCGGCAAAGCCCTTGCCATGATGGATATACTGGCCAAGAGGGCAAGAGTAGATCAAAACCGCCCGTAGAGGGTGGTTTTTTATTTATCATCAATTTAAAAAGAACCTGATCTTTTCAGGCCTTTCTTAGCCCGGGCCCTTTCCAGCTGCTCATCTATATCCATTATCCTCACGATGAGGTGGGGGCGGTCCCTTTCCGTTACATATCTCCACTGATCCAGTAAGGCCTTCCTCTCCCGGAGGAGATGGCTCTGGATGTCCATAATTCTACCTCCCTTCTTCTTTTTTCCAGGCATTATTATACCACTTTTACTTAATCTTAAAGACAGCTTTACCCCGTTTTTTCTTTTCTCTTGAAAGGGTTTTTCTGTTTTATGTCGAAGCGTTGCTAGATAAAGGATTGGGGAGGGGAAACATGGGATACCGGAGGAGACAGGGGATAATCCTGTCATTTCTGCTTTTGGTCTTGGGGGCCCTCCTGCTCTTTCCCCATTTCTGGAACAGCAGGGTCCAGGCAGGCGGTCCTGAACCGGGGAGCCAGGAGGATCCCCTGGTGAGCAAATCTTATGTAGACCATTATGTGGAAAAGAGAGTGGGGGAGATAAAGGCGGAAATAGAGGCTTTAAAACAGAAGGTTAAGGAACTGGAGGAGAGGATTTCCCACCTTCAGGGGAAAAAGATCATAAAGCTCACCGTGGGCAGCTCTACAGCTTATGTTAACCAGCAGCCCCGATCCCTTCCCGCGGCCCCTTACCTTGAAAGAGGGACAGCCATGGTGCCCTTTCGCTTCATAGGGGAGGAGTTGGGGGCCGAGGTGGACTACGACAACGCTGCCCAGAAGGTGAGCTACCTCACCCCCGAACACCGGGTGGAACTGAAAATAGGCAGCCGGCAGGGTGTCTTTGACGGGAGAATCGAGGACCTCCCCGTTCCCCCCACTTTGGTGAACGGCACCACCATGGTGCCCCTCAGGGCGGTGAGCGAGGGCCTGGGGGCCGAGGTGAAATGGGATGAGGGCACCAGGACCGTCACCATAGTGAAATAAAGGCATTTACAAAAAGACTGTCTGGGAGAGGTTAGGGGGCTGGTGGCAATGAACATAAGGTCGTCCCGGGGTTCGGCGGGAACGGTGCTGGTCCTGCTCTTTTTAGCCGTGCTCGTGTTCTTCCTGTTTGCCGCCGTGGGCTATTACCTGGCCCATCTGTGGCTGGAGGGCCCCCTTCCTCCTCCCAGCAAAAAGGGGGAGGCGGAGGCCGCTAGAGGGCCAGGGCCGGTACTCCTCCTGGGCCTGGACCGGCGTTATCCCCAGGAGCCCTGCCGTTCCGATACCATAATCCTGGTCCTGCCTGATCCCCAGGAGAAGAGAATAGCCCTGCTCTCCATACCCCGGGACACCCGGGTGAGGATTCCGGGGTACGGCATGGATAAAATCAATTCCGCTTATGCTTACGGAGAAGAAAAGCTCCTCCTCAGGACCCTCAACAGTTTTTTGGGGGCAGAGATCAGGGATTACGTGACCGTGGATTTTAAGGGGTTCCAAAAGATAATAGACCTGCTGGGGGGTGTGGAGCTGGAGGTGGAAAAGCGCATATATTACCCGGAGGAGGGCATAGACCTCTATCCTGGCAGGCAGCGCCTGAGCGGCTACAACGCTTTGGCCTATGTGCGCTTCCGAGGGGATCCCGAGGGAGACCTGGGCCGCATCCGCCGCCAGCAGAAATTTCTCAAGGCCCTGCTGGAGCAGGTTTGGAACTGGAACACCATCCCCAAGCTCCCCCAGCTTTTAGCAGAGGGGAGGAAGCATGTGAAGACCAACATGGAATTCCAGGAGCTCCTTTCCTGGGCCCTGTATTTCAAGGATATAGACAGCAGCCGGGTGAGCTTTTACACCCCGCCGGGGGAGGGGCAGTATATAGGAGGTATCAACTACTTCCTGGTGGACGAAAGGGAGATGTCCCGGCTGCTAAGGGAGCTGCCGCCCCTGCGTTAGGAGGGAAAAGATGTCAGAGGCCTGGATCTTAGGCTGTCGGGTCCATGGGCTGACCCTCAGGGAGGCGGTGGAGAGGATAGCCGGCTTCATAGAGGAGGGCACCCCCCATCAGGTGGTGACCCTGAACGCGGAGATGGCCTATCTGGCCCACCGCCATCCTGACCTTTTGCGGGTCATAAATTCCGCTTCCCTGGTGGTGCCCGACGGAGCGGGTATCCTCTGGGCTGCCCGGCGCCTGGGCTTTGCCCTGCCGGAGAGGCTTCCAGGGGTGGATCTGGCCCTGGCCCTGATGGAGAAGGGCAGCCTGCGGGGATGGCGCTTTTATTTTTACGGTGCAGCCCCGGGGGTGACGGAGAGGGCTGCCTTAAAGCTCAAAGCCCGTTTTCCCCGACTGGAGATAACAGGGATAAGCCACGGCTACCTCAGCCCTCTGGAAGAAGGGGATCTCCTTCACCGGATAAGGGAATCCCGCCCCCATGTCCTCCTGGTGGGCCTGGGCTCTCCCAAACAGGAATTCTGGATAGCCCGCCACCTCCCTGAACTGGGGGTGCCGGTGGCCATGGGGGTGGGGGGAAGCTTCGACGTCTGGTCCGGGGATGTATCCCGGGCCCCGGTTTTCCTCCAGCGCTGGGGCTTAGAATGGCTCTACCGCCTCTTCCAGCAACCTCGGCGGCTCAAGCGTTATGTGGCCCTGCCCCTCTTCCTGGCGGCAGTGGAAAGGGAAAGGCGCTGGAAAAAAGGCCGTTACCTCCCTTGATCCCCCACGTCTTTTTTTCACAGGTGGTGCATATGGAAAGAAAAATTTCAGGGATCCTGCTGATCCTTTTGTTCTTTCTGGGTTGGGCTCTGACCCCCTTTCCAGGCCAGGGGGAAGCCTTTGGCTTTTTGAGCGACAGGGCTGCAGGCATCACCGGGGTGGCCCTCATCAGGCTTCCGGGCCTCCTTCTCCCTGAAGGCCTGGACGGCAAGGGGGAGAGGATAGGGCTGGCGGACAGCGGTTTGGACACGGGCAACCCGGGGGACCTGCACCCCGACCTGATGGACCCCGGCAGCCCCATCCCCAAGGTGCTCATGCTGAGGAGCTGGGCGGGTCGGGAAAAGGCGGACGACCCCTTGGGCCACGGCACCCACCTGGCGGGCCTGCTGGTGGGCAGCGGCAGCCTTTCCCAGGGACAGTTTCGGGGCCTGGCCCCCGGTGCCCACCTCTATTTCCAGGGGCTCCTGGATCCCCAGGGGAGGCTTTCCCCTCCCCAGAACCTGGAGGAGCTTTTCCGGCCCCCCTATGGGGCCGGGGTGAGGATCCACGTTAACGCCTGGGGGAGCAAGGGCAACTATTACTCCCCCTACGCCCGGCAGGTGGATTCATTTATGTGGGAACACCCGGACTTTCTCGTGGTTTTCGGGGCAGGCAACCACGGTCCGGCAGCCGGGACCCTGACCCCGGAGGCCAACAGCAAGAACGCCCTGGTGGTGGGGGCCAGCCAATCGGTGCGGCCTGGATACAGCCCGGAAGCGGTGGATGCCCGCAGATGGGCCGAGCTCTCCAGCCGGGGCCCTGCCGGAGACGGTCGGCTCAAACCCGATATCTTGGCGCCGGGGACCGGGCTGGTGGGCCCCTGTTCCCGCCTGGTGGCGGGTAATTTCCCCCCTAACCCCGGATACCGGGTAATGGGGGGCACCAGCCAGGCCGCCGCCGTAGCCGGGGGATCTGCGGCCTTGCTCCGCCAGTATTTAAGGGAACAGGGGTTTCCCCAGCCTTCGGCCGCCCTCTTGAAGGCAGCTTTGGTGGAGGGGGCCTGGGTGCCCCCTTCCGGCCCCAGCTCCGATTTTCCCGGCCTGCTGGACCTGGCCTCCACCCTCCTCTCCCTGAAGGAGGGGGCCGTAAAGATAATGGACCACCCCGGGCTGGTCTCAGGAGAGACGGTATCCTTCACCTTTGAGGTGAAGGATACCACCCGGCCTTTCCGGGCCACCCTCTTCTGGACCGATCCCCCTCCGGAGGATCTCCAAAGCGGGGTTTTGGTGAACGACCTGGACCTGGTGGTGGTGGATCCCCAGGGGAGGGAGTTCTGGGGCAATGACTTTTCCGGATCCGGCCAGCCCGACAGGCGGAACAACGGCGAGAAGGTCTACATAGCCCACCCCCTGCCCGGAACCTACACGGTAAAAGTCCATGCCTTTAAAGTCACGGGCAGGCAGGCCTTCGCTCTGGCCTACGGCCAGCCCCTTATCCAGGACACGGTAGTGGAGGTGAGGGGAGAGGAGGTGCTCCTGGCCAGCGGCCGCTCCTTCCCTCTGTCCAAGACCCAGGCCTACATAGCAGGGGAGGGGAAGGCCCAGCCCTTACCCGGGGCAGCTGCTTACGGCGGGGAGGGCCTTCTCTACGTGCTGGCCCAGAAGTACCAGGGCGTAGGCCTGGAATACCTCCACCTGGAGGAGGGTTCCCTGGTGTTGGAGATAAACCCCAAAGCCCGGGAGGGGGGCTACTTCTTAGCCCCCGGAGGCGCTTTCACCTGGAACGGCCAGAGCTTTTCCCCCTCAGGCCCTGGGGCCTCCCTGCCTTTGGGGTTTTCCCTCCAGGGGGTGGTGAACCCCGGCACCCAGGTGCTCTGGCGGGGGGAGTTCAGCCACAGGGAGATGGAGGGGGTTTTGGAGGCCCTGGATGTGGAGCGAGGCCTTTTGAAGCTCTACCATCAAGATTCCCTGCCCTATCATCCCCAGGCCGCGGTGGTTTTCAGCGACCAGCTGCGGGAGGGGGACCCCCTGGACTATCCCCTGGGTGCTCCCGCGCCCCTGCAGGTCTCCAGCCTGGTGCCCGGCCTACCCCTGAAGCTGGCCCTAGACCACCAGGGGCAGATCTCCTATGTAGGGGTCAAAAGGGAGCTGGCCCTGGGCACCCTGACCCGCCTGGAGGGCAACCGGCTGCAGCTGTCCTCGGGCCGGGCCTATGAATGCCTTCCCGGCATATCGGTGGAAAAGGACGGCCAGCCCGCCTCCCTCTTCCATATCAGTCCTGGAGACTGGCTCCTTTTAAACATTCTGCCCGGTTCAAACCAGGTATTGAAGCTGAGCGCCTACAGCCGGGTCCTCTATGGCAAGATCCTCTGGGCGGGGGAACAGGGCCGGTATCTCTACATTTCAGATAATGCCAATAATTACCGGGTCCTGGAGTTGGAGGGCTCCACCCCGGTGTTCCGCTGGGGGCTTTTGGTGGACCCCAGCCTCCTTAAGCCCGGCGACTGGGTACGTGTGTGCCTCCCCCAGGAAGGGGAGCGTCCTTTGCGCCTGGACGCATTCCCCTCGGTGGGCCAAGACCTCTCCCTGGTGGGGAGATTTTCCGGACCCGCCCAGAAGCTCTCCCTCGCCAACGGCCAGGACTACCGCCTTTCCCCTTACAGCCTGATCACCCTGAACGGCTACCGGGTGGATGTCCAGGCTTTGGCCCCCGGCCTTCCGGTGGTGGTGGACTGGGTGGAGGGCCCCCAGGGGCCGGTGCTCCTACGGGCCGCGGCCCAGGCACCCCCTGCCCCTCCTCCGGATCTGGAGGTCAGCCTTCTGCCCTCCCCCGGGGGCTGCTATCTGGTGGGCAGGACCCAGGCCCGTTTGCTTTATGTAAACTTCCCCGACGGCCATCAGGAAGTGGTGGTGCCCCAGGGAGGGATTTTCCAGCGCTTCCTCAGCCGGGCCGGGGGCACCATCCAGATAGTGGCCCTGGGCTTCGACGGCGGTATAGACTCCCGCACCCTGGACCTGGTCCAGGATTTGGGATTCTGGGACATAAAGGGCCATTGGGCCGAGGAGGTCATACGGCAGGCCGCCAGCCGGGGTTACCTCAAGGGTTATGAGGACGGCAGCTTCCGCCCCGATCAGCCCCTCACCCGGGCTGAGCTGGTGGTCCTGCTGGTGCGCCTGGCGGGCTGGCCGGTGGAAGGGGATAAAACCCCGGCCTTTAAGGACCTTCAGGAAATCCCCCCCTGGGCTCGGGCTACCCTGGCCGTGGCCCAGGAAAAGGGCTTAGCGGTGGGCTATGGGGACGGCACCTTCAGGCCGGCCGCTCCGGTGAACCGGCTGGAGGCGGCCGCCTTCCTGGCCCGCTACCTGGAGATGTCCGGCCCCTCCCTTTCCCCTTCCCCTCCTCCCTTCCGGGACTGGCAGCAGATTCCCTCCTGGGCCCAGAGGGCCGTGGCCCAGGTCTATGCCCAGGGGCTGATGCTGGGGGTGTCCCCGGAGCTCTTCAGCCCCTTCAGCCCCTTCACCCGGGCCCAGGCCGCGGCCGTCCTCACCCGGATGGAATGAGGGACCGGGGAAAAATAAAAATTTTAAGGGGGCCTTCAAAGGCCCCCTGGTTATTCGGCCTCGATCCACAGGACCAGCTCCATGTTCTGGGCCTGCTTCTCCATATGGGCCAGCCGGTTTTCCAGATCCCGCGCTTCCGCCCTCAGCCTCTCCCGCTCCCCGGGGTCCAGGGCAGTGTTGGCCCGGGATACTTTTTCCCGGTACTGGTCCAGGAGGCGCTGGAATTCGGGGGTCAAGTCCGTCCGGCTCCTCTGCACCTCGCCGCCCAGGGAGGCCAGCTCTCCCACCAGGGCTTCGCCCCGGCTCTGGTCCAGGGTTAGCTGGTAGAGGACCCTCCTTTCCCTTCCGGTGTTCTGCTCCCCCAGGGGCTTTATAAGGGCTCCATATCTGCCCGCTATCCTCAGGGCGGCTTTCCTGGTATCCTCCAGGTCCTGGGCCTTTATTTTAATCAAGGCGCTGGCCACTTCCAGATCGGAGCTCAGGAAGGAGCGCTCCGGATAGAGGGGCCCGGCCGCCACCTGCAGGGGCTGGGGCTTGGTGGGGCTTTCTTTTCCGGAGGCCGCAGGAGCGGGGGCGGGGTTTTCTTTAGGCTGCTCCCCGGCGCTGGCCTTCTCCTCCCCGGAGGGAGGGGGAACCTCCCTATCCCCCTCGGGAGGCCTTTTCTCCGGCTCCCTTATCCGTGCTTCCGGGATAGGCTCCTCTTCCGGCCGGGGGGATTCGGGAGCAGCAGGGGCCGGCTCCTGGGGTCGGGTGTGGGTAAAGGGGCTCATCCCCGGGTCCAGGGCCAGCCTCTTCCAGAAGCCCTGGCCCCAACCCGCAGCGCTGCCCGCCAGAAGGAGCAGGACCGCCGCCACCGCTGCCAGGCTTTTCAGCCAGCGGAGCCGGCGCCCCTTCTGGACCCTGAGCAGCACCCTCTGTTTAAAGCCGGCGGGAGCCGGGGGGGTGGCCTTGAGCCCCTCCAGGGCCCGGCGGATCTCCTGCCACCGGGCCACCTCCCTCCTGCAGGCCGGACATCTCTTAAGGTGCTCCTCCAGCCTGGCCCTCTCCCAGGGGGCCAGTTCCCCGTCCAGGTAGGGGGACAGCCATTCCTGAAACTCCCGGCATTCTGCCCCTTCCCTCCTTCCCCCCGGCATCACCATTCTCCCCCTTCCTCCAGGAATTTTTCTTTGAAGGCCTTGCGGGCTCGGTTGAGGCGGGATTTCACCGTCCCCGGGGGACAGCCCAGGATGCGGGCCATCTCCTCGTAGCTGTAACCCTGGAGCTCCCGCAGCACCAGCACCGCCCGGAATTCCGGGGGAAGTTCCCCCAGGATCTTCTTTACCCAGGACTTCAGTTCCAGCTCCTCCAGGGCCTCCAGCGGATCGGACCCGGCCGCGGCCACCTCCCGCTGCATCTCCCCCTCGCCGGTATCCACCGGCGCGTCCAGGGATAGAAGCTCTGCCTTGGACTCCCGCCGCCTTTTATTCAAAAACACGTTCATGGTTATCCGGTGCAGCCAGGTGCCGGGGTCCGCCTCCCCCCGGAAGTTGTCCAGGGCCAAGTAGGCCCTCAGGAACACCTCCTGGGCCAGGTCCTCGGCATCGGCCTGGTTGCCGGTGAGCTGCCAGCTCAAGCCGAAAACCTTATCCTGATAGGCGGCCACCAGCTCCTCAAAGGACAGACACCCGTTCTTTCTTCCCTTTATTTTCAAGGGAAACACCCCTGAACCCGGCAGACCCGGTTACTTAGTTAGACATGGGGGAAGGGCAAAAAGTTCCCCTGATTTTTTATCTTTGCCAGCACCATCATTTTAACATATAAGGTGATCTTCCGGGAACTTTCTGGTCCGGGCTGGTGTCTAATATAAATGGCAGGGGAGGAAACTTCCTCCCGGCCCAATCTAAAAAGGGAGGGGAGAGGCGGAGGAGAGCTTAAGAAGAAAACCCAAGGGCAACTGAAGCCTGAGGTCTAAGATTTCCTGTCCAGGCCTTTGGGCCTGAGAAAAAAAAAGAAAAGGGGGAGGAATGAACCTTGCGTAAAGTGCGCAACAGATGGCTTTCCATAGCCCTGGCGGTTATCGTAGGCCTGGCCCTGGTGTTGCCGCTGGCACCTCAGCAGGCCCAGGCAGCGTCGACTTATCAGATGAGCTACGTGGCCCGGGTAAAGGCACCGTACTCGGGTGAGATTGGAACTCTAATCATCTCCATGGACGGCATAAGCGCCAGCGAGGCGAAGGATAGCGAAGTAGTTCTGAGCCTGCCCAGCTCGCCAAGTGGGTACAAGCTCGTGGTAGACCAGGCGAAGATTAAGGGGACCAACTATTTTGGTAGGGGTGCTAAGTTCGAAGTTCAGCAGATTTCCGACACCACCGTCAAGCTCAAAGTCAACGCGGTAAGCAAGAAGGGTGACCCCGACAAAACCAGTCTGATTTCCATCCCGCTCGAAGTCACCATACCCTCTGGCGTATCTGGCGATGTCATCCTCACCATCGAGGCTCCTGATAAGTCGCAGTTCTCCAGGGGCAGCATTGTCATCGCCCGGGTGGTGCCTGCCAAGGTAGAGTTGGCGGTGGAGAGCGTCCCGGTCATCGGTTCTGCCGGCGGTAAGATCGGCGTGATCGAGCTCAAGGAGACCGTAGCTAAAGCTCTATACGAGAGCCCGGTAACCCTGAGCCTGCCGTCTGGCTTCAAGTGGGCGGACAAGAACCTTAATAAGCTTGAGGACACAACTTACTCCGGTAAGGAGTACGCTACCGTTGTCTGGGGCGACAAGACCCTGAAGGAGAGGCTTGAGTTCGAAGTCAAGAACGACGCCCGCGACCTGAAGATCAGCGATAAGTCTGACCAGGGAACCGAGGAAGCCGCCTTCCTCAAGCTGCAGCTTTACGTCCTGCCCATTGAG
>DRZV01000020.1 GCA_011375465.1 Neomoorella mulderi | reverse complement strand
TTTCCCACTCATTTTCTGGTTTTGGCTCAAGAACAGGTTTGCCCGTCAATCTCCTTAACTTTATCAATTTCCACACCCCTTCTTAAAATTTTTTTTCTACAGCTGCAACTCCTATACAAGTATCAGCTGCGCCGTAGTAAACATAAAATACTCCATCTATTTCTACAACACCACAGCTAAATACCACGTTTCTAAAATAGGTTCTTCTTGTCTTGCTACAACTCTTGAGGGGTCCTCCAACTCCAAAAGCGCTGCCCCCAATCTGTACACATTGTTTTCATCTACTCCGTGGTAAATTAAAAGCCATCCGTCTCCTATCTTGAGTGGGGGTCCCGCTATACCTATTTTTTAGAGTCCCACCATCCTTTCCTAGGAGACATTATGATTTTGTGGTCATGCCAATTTACTAAATCTTCCGCATAAGCAATCCAAATATCGGGCACTCTTCTATGGATAAAGTACATGCTTTCCATCTATTTTTTCGGACAAAAGTGCCGCATCTTTATTAGGTTCATCGAGAACAATTCTGTGCCCTTCCCAATTTTTTAAATCATTCAGACCAATTCTAAAATCCAACCACTCCTTTCCTCCAAACGCCGTGTAGAGCATGTAGTATTTCCCATCCAGTTTGGTGATTCGGGGGTCTTCTACTCCCCACGCCTCTTGTGGAGTTTTCCCAGCTAATACAGGTTTATCAAGTCTTTGGAAATAAATGCCATCTTCACTAACAGCGTATCCAATAGAAGATACGAATTTATTTTCTTCCTCTGGCTTTTCGGTGTTTAACACAAACTTTATTGTTAGAGGCTCTGTAAAAAAGATATACTTTTAGCCGCAGCATTAAAAACTGCGGCTTTTTCCCATTCGTGATCTTCTGTTGGAGTTAAAATAGGTTTATCACTTAATCTTTCCAACTCTGAACGTCACTTATACCCCCTTTTTGAGCCAAAATGCAACTACCTTATTGGGACCAATTGTGAAATTTTCAAGGCTAATCTCTCGTTTTCCCACTAAATCTATAATTTTCTCCCTCATTTTCGTGGTTTATTATAAGCACCAAAACATCTTCCCCTTTATAAAACTCCTCTATTTCTAAGTAAGGAGAATCTTTCTAAAAGGAATAACGGCCTACAAAAAGGCTCCCCGACATGGCCGCCAAAGAAAGGATTACCAAGAAAGACAGGAACAAGAAAGACAGGAATAGATGCTTTTTGCGACCCAGCAAGTATCTTCCCCCTAATCCATTCTTAAAAGTTTCTTGGCCCTCTCCTCACTGAGCTGGTAATTATAGAAAGTGTGGCAGAAGCGGCGCAGCTTGTCCAGCATGGAATAATAATTAAAGAGCTCTGGATGCTGCTTCTGAGCTGCCCATCTCCACATCAAAGGCCATTCCGCAGAAGGAGGGTCCCAGCGGTATCCCACCAAGGGGATTTTGTAAACCCTCCGGTTTTTCACTGCTGAGATTTGGCTCCAATCCTGACCCTTGATCCGGTTTTCATATAGGTCTTCTGGCTGCAGGTCGGTGAAATTTCCGAATGTAAATGATCTCAGGATTCCAAGCCATTATCTGCTCCATGGAAACCTCCCCAAACCAGGAGACCTCCTGGGCCACATTCTTGGCCCCTGTAAGTTAAATCCAGAAGTCCATGGGAGTTCCCCTGCCTGCCACCCTCAGTTTTTCGTTATACAGGTAGAGGACGCGGGGTTTTTTATCTTCAGGGATAGAGGCGGTCTTAGCCTTTATCTCTTCGTATACCCGGCGATGATAATCGATGAACTGTTGGGCCCGATCCTCTCGACCTAATATCTTGCCCATTATACGACCATCCCTCTACGTCCTCCAACGTGGTGCCCCGCACGTGAAGAGCCACTACTGGTATTCCTGCCCTCTCTATCTTGTCTATCTCTTCCGGTTCCGTATCCCATTGAAACACCACATCGGGCTTGAGCTTGATCAGCTCTTCGATATTTACTTTAAAACCCTCTTTGACGAAAGCGGTGGAAACTTCCTTGTATTCAGGAGCCAGCTCCGCCAAAATGCCTTCCTCCAGGGCTTTCTTGGCTGTGGGATGCATGCCCACCACCCTTTTACCGCTGCCGTCTAAGGCGTATATTATCGAAGGGAAGGGCATCTGGAGGACAACTATACGCTCCACTTTTTTAGGCACTTCTACAGTTCTCCCCATTTGGTCCACTACGGTAATTTTCTCTCGAGAAACATGCTGAGGAGGGGCTCCGCACCGCCGTTAAAAAGAATAGAACTATAAAAAAAATATAAAAAAAAAAAATATAAAAACGGCGATTAGAGGCATCCCCTTTTTAAACCAACCCATACCTCTTGCCTCCATAGAATTTTTAGTTAAATAGGGCGGGAGGACTTTACCCCCACCCACTTATCCTCAAGCAGCCTTGGTCGCCTTTTCCACCAAGTTCAGCAGCCGCAATATCATGGAAGCTGCCTCGGCCCGGGTCACGGGCTGCTCGGGCCTGAAGGTGCCATCCGGATAGCCGGAGATCAGGCCCATCTCCGCTCCTAGGGCAACCCCCTCTTGGGCCCAGGAAGGTATCTCCCCCTGATCCTTAAAGGCTATCTGGGGAAATACCGGAACTGCTCCCTGAGCCTTGGCTCCATAGGCCAGGACCACCACCAGCTCCGCTCGGGTGGTAGCCTGAAAAGGTCGGAAGTATTTCAATTCTTCCACCTTGTAGCCGAGGCGTTGGGCTTCGCGGGTGCAAGCTGCCACCGCCCCCCTGGCCCAGAGGGGGATCTCCTCCTTGTCCAGGAAATATCCAAGGGAGGAATCATCGCCGGGAGGGAGACCTAAAGCTCTAGCCAGAAGGGAAGCGGCCTCCGCCCGGGTGAGGGTCTCCTCGGGCCTGAAGGTGCCGTCGGGATAGCCGGAGATTATGCCCCTCTCCGCCAGGATCTTCACCACCCCTTCTGCCCAGTGCCCCTCTATATCCAGGAACCTTATTGAGGGCTCCTCCTCAAGGAGATAGACTTGGGGCTGGGTGAGGAGCATCAGGATAAAGCTGTTCCTCAAATTCACGAAGCGCAGGGCCTCCTCCGGGGTAGCGGTTTTAGCCTTCATCTTCTCCCGCAAGGCGAAGAACTCTTCCGGCAAGAGGCGATCGTCCAGCTTTACCGTCACGCTCCGGCCCTTCTGGTCGACAACTTTGAGATAAAAATCTTCAGGCAAGGGAGGCCGCTTAGGCCCCAGCTGCTGGAAATTATCCTTGCCAGCCAGCTCTTCTAATAATTCTGCTGCACAAGGGGTTCCCACTTTGGTCTCCACCCTGAAAGTCCCCTGAACCGGGGCACCCTCCACCCCCAAGCGCTGGAGGGCCAGCTTCAGGCCTTGATAGAGGAAGGTGCGGCACACGCAGATCTTGTCCTCCTCCCAAGCCAGCTCCGGATAAGAGAGGACCCGCAGCTCCTGCCCCACCTTCACCTGCAGGGGCTCCAACTCCACCAGGGCGAAGCTGTCCTGGGTCCGGGTGAGGAGGTTTTCCAGCAAGGATAAAAGCCTTCTCTGCAGCTGAGCCTGATCTTCAGGCCGGGCCTGACCTGCCACCACCCGGTTGCGCAGGGCGAAGAAATCATCCCCGCCAAAGAGTTCCGGTCGGGCGTGAACCAAAAGGGTCTGGCCCGTCCGCCGGTTGGTCAGGAAAAAGACGGGGCTGGAGGGTTGTACCTCCTTCCACCTGCCTATGTAGCGCACCTCAGCGGACACGGCTTCCATCACCGGCCTGGAACCGGCTTCTGGGGGCAGGAAGGAGATCACCCGCAGATCCTGGGGATCCACCTGGCTGCCGAAGAGGCGAGGCAGGGCCAAACCGGCCACCCGCCAGGCCAGGGCGCAGCAGGGCCATTTCTTACCCAAGGCATAGGCCTTGTCCAGATTGAGCTTTACCTCCCCTATCTGGGGTGCGGGCCCCAGCTCATTGGCTGCCCTCCATTCCACTATGATCCTGGCAATATCTCTATCCAGGGTCAACAAGGAGCGCTGGCCGGCGGGCGGATAAACCCATTTGTCCTGGGGGAATTTCTGCAAAATTGCAGGAATCTTGCGGTCGGTGAAGTAACCTTCACTGACCATCACCGGGATCACAACGGCCTTCCTGCCATCTTTTTTGATGACCTGATCTAAAACCTCCTCTAAGGAAGGAGAGGCCTTTTCGAACAGAAAGCCATACCTCACCTCTTTGATTTTACCCCCGCTCAGGATCTTGAGCTGATCAGCCAGAGAGGCGAAATTGTTCTCCCAACCCTTCTGACCTTCAGGAGAATCGCTGCCATGGGCAGCCAGAACCAGCACTTCCTTATCAGGATGGGTCAGCAGGGGAGTAGCTGCCTTGAGCAAGGCGGTGGCCAGAAGGGGATGGTCATCCACAGCGGGAGTGAGGATGACTTCCCCGGCTGGGCGGGCCCTTTCTAGCTTTTCCTCCGGATCGGGCGGGGTCCCCCGCAGTCCCAGGATATACTTGATCTCCTCTATATGGTTGGAGTGGCTGGATATGAACAGGGGCACCACGATCAGGCGATTAACCCCCTGGGAATTGAGGATTTCCACCCCTTGGATTATATTGGGCTCCGCTTCTTCCAAAAAGGCCAGTTCCACCGGGCAGAAGAATAGGCCTCTCAATTTCTCTACCATCTGCTGCACCGGTTGGCACCATTTAGGATCTTTAGCGCCGTGGGCCACCACCAGGATGCCCGGCTTTGCCTCCACCTGGGCCTGGGCCGGAGCCGGGAGGCAGAGGAAAAGGGAAAACAGGATCAAAGCCAGAACTGCCAAAGCTAAAGGCGCTTTCCGCCTTCTCACCATGGTGTCCCCCTCCTTGAATATCTTCACTTTTGCGGTCGGCGGGTGCCGGACGCCTCCGGCACCCCGCCTTCCATCCGTCCTAGCAGCCGCAACCTTCTCCGGAGCCCAGGCTTTCCGTAGGGGCCTCCAGGGGTGCGGCCATCTGCCCCTTGTCCAGGGCCTCTAAAATCTGCTCCACCGAGATCTCGGGGCCGGGATATACCTTTATCCCCGCTTCCTTGAGCATGTTGAAGGGTCTGGGGCCAATATGTTCCACCACCACCGCCTTGACCCCCTTATCCATGAGGAGCTGGGCAGCGGCAGCGCCTCGGCCAGCGGGCATCTCCCGGGCCTTGTTCTCCACCGCCTCCACCTCCTTGCTGGCGGGGTCATAGATCAGGAAATAGGGGGCGGTGGCGAAATGCCTGGAGAACTCTGCCCCTTTGTCGGGCCCCATGGCGGCGATGGCCACCTTGCCTTCCATAAGTTTTCACCTCCTTTCCCGAAATTTTTATCTAACATGCCCTCTGTAAAACCTGGGATATGTGGGACCAGGAGCGGCGGGCGAAGAGGGCCTTGACCCCTCTGCGCTGGGCTTCCCTTTTGATTTTGCAGGCCAGGGGATGATTGATGTAGTCCACCAGCACCAGAATCACGTCCACTGAGTGGGGAAGCTTCGCCTCAATATGGTTTACCTTGCGGCCGGACAGATGCTGGATCTGGGAAAAGCCCAGCTCTTTCAGACGTTCGGGGATCTTGCCCAGATAGTCACCGCCCACTATAAGTACGGTCATCTTCCCCCTCCTATGATTTTGATAATCCTTAGAACTCGAATCTCATTATCAATATGTATGCCCAAATTAGGGGAGTCTTGACGCTCCCCTAATCGGGTCTATTTTTTGCCTTCTCTACGAAGGCCCCGTTTAGTATAGGGGCATCCGGCGCACCGGCCTTCCTTGAGGTTGCTTGCCACCTGCCAGCTGAGCAACCCCATCCCCACCAGGGCTACCCCTATTATAAAGGCCCATTCCATCACCTCTCCCTCCTAGCTAAACCCCAGGAGACGGCCCACCTGATAGATGAGCACCGCCGTGATCCAACCCAGGACCAAGGTATAGGCCACGGCAAAGGCGGTCCACTTCCAGGAATTGGTCTCCCTCCGGATAACCGCTATGGTGGCCACGCAGGGTATATAGATGAGGGTCATGACCAGAAAGGCGTAGGCGCTGAGGGGTGTCCAGTGCCCGCTCTCCAGGATACCCACATGGGCCTTTTCCTCCCCTACCCCGTATACTGCGCCCAGAGTTCCCACCACCGCCTCTTTAGCCAGGATCCCGGTGATCAGGGCTACTGCAGCCTGCCAGTGACCGAAGCCCGCGGGCTGAAACAGGGGGGCGAAAACACTGCCCAACTGGCCCAGCCAGCTCTCTTCACTGGCATACTCCACCCCCACAGGGAGGTTGGCCAGGGCCCATACCAGGATGACCACCGCCAGGATTATGGTTCCCGCCTTACGGATAAAGGCGCTGCCCCGATCCCACATGTGGATAAGCACGCTCTTGGCGGTGGGCATGCGGTACGGGGGCAGCTCCATAACAAAGGGTGCCACTTCTCCTTTAAAGAAGAGGGCCCGGAAAAGCCTGCCCATCAGTATGGCCAGGAGAATGCCCAGCAGGTAGAGGGAGAACACCACTATACCCGTGTGCTCGGGGAAAAAGGTCATGGCGAAGAGCAGGTAGACCGGCAACCTGGCCATGCAGGACATAAGGGGATTTATCAATATGGTTATCATTCTGTCGCTCCGGTTTTCCAGGGTCCTGGTGGCCATTATAGCAGGGACGTTACAGCCAAAGCCGAGCAGCATGGGGATAAAGGATTTTCCGTGAAGGCCGAAAGAGTGCATGATGCGATCCATGACGTAGGCGCCTCGGGCCATGTAGCCGCTGTCTTCCAGGAGGGAGATGAAGAAGAACAGCAGAAAAATGGGGGGGATAAACACCAGGACAGCCCCGACCCCTCCGAAGAGGCCATCCTTCACAAAAGAGGCCAAGATTTCCGGGGCTCCCATGGAGGCCAGCCACCCGGCGCTGGCCTCCCCCAGCCATCCAAAGGCCTCCTCCAGCCACTCGCTCAAAGGCTCTGCCAGCCGGAAGGTCAGCTCGAACACTGCCCACATGGCCACCAGAAAAATGGGCAGCCCCAGATACCGGTGGGTTACTATGGCGTCTATCTTGTCGGATAGGGTGAGGCGCTTTTCCACCCCGGGCTTCTTTTTCACCGCTTCCCGCACCAGCCCAGCTATGAACCCGTAGCGGCGGTCCACTATCAAGGTCTCGGGATCATCCCCCAATAGTTCGGACAAATATCTGCGGCTCTCTTCCGCCTGGATGAGGATCTTTTCCGCATTCTTATCCCATTTGATCTCCTTGATCTCCTCTATAACCCTCCTATCCCCCTCGAGGAGCTTTAAAGCCAGCCAGCGAGAGGGATATCTGTCCTTGATTACAGGGGTTTTTTCTATAAGCTCCTGGAGCTTCTCTATTTCCCCTTCTATATCCTTCCCGTAATCTATCTTTAGAGGTGCAGGACTGGGGGCTGCCATCCGCTCCACAGCCCTGGCGATTAGCTCCTTTATGCCCTGATTCCGGGTGGCCACGGTGGGCACCACGGGAATCCCCAGGAGCTGGGAGAGGCGATTTGGGTCTATCTCTATATTCCTCTGCTGGGCCTCGTCCATCATGTTGAGGGCCATGACTACGTTGGCCCCCATTTCCAGTAGGAGGGTGGTCAAGTACAGGTTCCTCTCCAGGTTGGTGGCGTCCACCACGTTGATCACCACATGGGGCTTATCGAAAAGTATATAATTGCGGGCTATGACTTCATCCTCGCTATAGGCGCTCAAGCTGTAGGTCCCGGGCAGGTCTATGACATGATAGGTACGGCCTTCATGGATCAGACGGCCTTCCTTCTTCTCCACCGTCACCCCCGGCCAGTTCCCCACATACTGACGGGCTCCGGTGAGGGCGTTGAATATACAGGTTTTACCCACATTAAGATTGCCTGCCAGGGCTATGGTCTGGATCTCCGGCCGGGATTTGACTGTAGCTCCCATTTTTCTCCTCCCCCAAGCTTTGTTTTATTCCGAGGAACAGAGGGACCCGTCAACCGGCTCCCTCTCCTCCACCATAATCTTGTGGGCCATTCCCCGACCTATGGCCAGGCGGCAGCAGGAGACGCCATCTCCCAGGGCCAAGATCAAGGGTCCGAAGCCGTCGTTGCGCACCACATGGGCCCGGGCTCCCTTGACCAAGCCCAGATCCGTGAGCCGGCGCCTTATACCCATGCCTCCCGCCACTTCTTTTATAATCACGTCTTTTCCCGGTCGGGCAAATTCCAGGGGCACAACCGCAGCCATTATTCCACCTCTCTTTCTGATCTAACAGGGTTCCACCTCTATGAATTGGGCTTCCTCCCTACGCAGGGTCAGGTGATAACCTTTAACCGTCACCTCTATGGGATCCCCCAAGGGGGCCGCTCCCTCCACCGTTATTTCCGCCCCAGGCACCACCCCCATGTCCATAAGGCGGCGGCGCAGAGGCCCCGGAGCAGCTATGCGTACCACTTTGCCCCGCTCCCCTTTTTGAAGATCTTTCAGGGTTTTACAGCCCTCTTTGATTCCCATAACAGAGCCTCCTCAGCAGGATAGTGAATTTCATTTTCATGCCCTGCCAAAAAGGATAGCATTCCTTAAAGAAAAGGTCAAGCCTTTCTGGATTATTTTTTTTACAGGGAAAATACAAAGGTGTTCCGGGGGGGGAGAAAGCAGCATACCCTTTGGCCTGGAGAGAAGGATTTCCCTTCCTGGCTAGGCAGCAGAACCTTCAAGGGAAAACTCACATCCACGGTAAGCTTTATCCAAACACCCCTGGGGACTGCGGAGACGATTTTTCCCCAGAGGCAGTTATTTTCTTCTTTTTCTACCAGAATCACGTGTTCGGGCCTGATGCCCAGATTTCCCTTGCCCTCAAACCCGTTTCTACTGCTTTCTGTCCCAGGTAAAAATATTTTTTGTCCCCTTCCCTCCGGATCTCACCGGGGAAAATATTTTCCATGCCTACAAAAAGGGTCACCTCTGGAGAGGAAGGGGAAAAGAAAATCTCCCCAGGGGTGCCCACCTGTTTCAATTCCCCCCCCATGAGGACGTCTATCCTTTCCCCCAGGAAAAAGGCCTCTTCAAAATCATGGGTTACATGGATAAAGATGCTGCCGAAGATGAGGTGCAGCCTTTTGAGCTCCTGCTGTAATCTCCCGAGTTGGGGGGATCTAGAGAGCTCAGGGGTTCATCCAGGAGGAGGACCGGGGGCCGAGTGATAAGGGCCCGGGCCAGGGCCACCCTCTGGCTCTCTCCCCCGCTCAGGGTATGGGGTTGACGGGACAATAGATGGGCGATCCCCAGGAGGTCTGCCGTTTCCCGTATCTTTTGCTTCCTCTGGAGGGGGTTAAGCCTTGAATCCCTTAAGCCGAATCCTATATTCCCTTCCACTGTAAGGTGAGGAAAAAGGGCGTGGTCTTGATACACGAAACCGAAGCGCCTCTTTTCCGGAGGCCAATGGGTTATATCCCTCTCCCCCAGCCATATTTTGCCCTGATCGGGAGGGTAGATGCCAGCGAGGATCTCCAGGAGCACAGTTTTGCCTGCTCCCGAGGGGCCCAAGATCACGAAGTATTCCCCCGGCTTAACCTCCAGGAAAATTTCTTTTAAGGAAAAATCACCCAGCTTTTTGGCAATGCCTTCTAAAGTAAGTTTTACCTTCATAATCCAGGAGCCCGTTAATACATCTTTATCCCCAGGCGTTCAAAGGCCCCCAGGGTGATAAAGGCGATCAAAATCAGTATGGTGGCGGAAACCATGAGGGCTTCCATATCCCCGGTGGACATGTTTAAAAAAATGGCTATGGGTAAAATCTCGGTCCTGAACCGGGTGGCCCCGGCCAGCATCAGCACTGCCCCGAATTCCCCCAGGGTCTTACCCCAAGTTAAAATCAAGCCCGCCAATATCTGGTTGCGGATCAACGGCAGGGTTACCCGGCAGAAGGCCTGAAAAGGGCTGCAGCCCAGGGTCCGGGCCACGTATTCCATCCTTACGTCCACGCCCTCTATGGCCGCCTGCAGGACCGTTATCAACCCCGGCAGGTTTACAAAATACTGGGCCACGATTATGCCTGGAACCGAAAAGACAAGCTTCAGGCCTAAATCGGCCAAAGCCCTGCCCAAAGGGGTGGTGCCGAACAGCAACAGGAGGCATACCCCCGACACCACGGGAGGAAGGGTCAAGGGCAGTCTCAGCACGCTCACTATGAAACCCTGTCCCGGAACACTCTGTCTGGCCAGGGCATAGGCCACCGGAAGGGCGGTGAGGAGGCAGAGCAGAGTGGACAGGGAGGAGGTGAGGAGGCTCAGCTTAACGGCGAAGACCAGTTCGGGGAGGCGGAAGGCGAGGGGTAAGAGGGGTACCCCCCGCACCAGCACCGTTCCCACCCCAGCGGCGATGAAGGCCCAAACCAGGAAGGTGGAGGTCAGGGTAAAGAGCCTGAACCACCTGGCCTTAAAGCTCATCTTTCCTCTACCCTTTTATAGCCCCACTTCTGCCATATGGCTTCGGCTTCAGGCGAAAGGAAAAACTCGGCCAATTTTTGTGCCCATTCCTTATTCTTGGTGCAGCTCAGAACCGTTACCGGCACCGTCTTTCTATGCTTTTCCAGCTCAGGCACCGGGACTATCTCCAGCTTGTCCTTGGCGGCAAAATAGTTCTCTTCCCATATGATGGTAGCATCAGCCTGTTTTTCGCTTAGGTAGACCACCAGCTCGCTTACAGTGGGAGTTCTCATCACCACATTTTTATTCACCTGGTCCAAAAGGTAGTTCTCCTTGAGGACCGCGTCCGCCAGCTTTCCTATGGGGTTGGCCTGTGGATCCCCCAGGGCCACCTTTACACCCGGCCGGGCCAAATCGCTAAGACCTCTGATGCCTTGGGGATTGCCCTTGGGCACCGCCAGAACCGGTATGTGGTAGACCACATTTTTCTCCCAGAGGATCATGTTCTTCTCTTTCAAAGGCTTCAACTCCCCCACATCTCCTGGCAGATACACGTCCCCCTGCTGGCTCATCAGGATCTGATTGTTCAGATGGGCAGATCCTCCGAAATTATACTGGATCTTTATACCTGTCTTCTTCTCAAAGGCGGCCCCTATCTCCTCCACCGGCTTTTTCAAACCCGCCCCGCTGTAGAGGATAAGTTCCTGGGGTTTTTGAGGGGTCCGGCCACAAGCGCCCAAACCCAAGAGGCAAATCAATACACCGCCCATCAAAAAAGCCATTCTTTTCACGGGGACCCTTCTCCTTATTATTTAATGGCCGCAGGCGCAGAACTGCTCCAGACCCATCAGGCGGGCTATGCCGCTTATGGTCACCCCGTAGAAGATAACCGGTTTATTCAATTTTAAAAAGGCTTCTATGGTGGAGTTTACCGCCGTGGTCCCCGTAACCAGGACCACATCGCTTTCCTCCACCGCCTTCGGGGTTTTGCTGGGATCTTCTATCCTGATCCCTTCCTTGATCTGCCCTATATTGGCCGGATCCATGTCGGTGACCCTCAGGGGGAAATGGGGGGCCAGGCTGGCCACCATTGCCGGCTGCAGGCCTATAAGGGCTATGCGGGGGTGCCGAAGCGCTGTTTGATGAACTCCACCAATCGCTGGGCGCAAATGCTGGGCTCTTTGTCCCGGCAGTGGACTGTTTTCTCCAACAACCCCAGGTGGCGCATCACCGCGTTGAGGGTGGCGATGAAAACCGCCCTCTGATAATTGTCCCTCAAGGGCAGGCTCAAGACCTCCCCCAAAGTTCCCTGAAAACTGCCCGGGCTGTCGGTATAGGCCTGTCCGGGAAAACCCCTGAAAAAGGCCTGCATCATGACCTCCTTGCCTTTAAGGAGGGGAAAATCTTCCCTGTCCGGCCTCCCTATGGCCTCCTCTGGGGTGAGGGGCCGGGCGCTCACCACCTCCACAGGCTGGCAGAGATCCATGGCCCTTTCCTGCAAAAGGTTTTTAAACTCGACCCTTACCTCTTCTAAGAAAGCCACTCCGCTCCACCTCTTAAGCAAAAATTTAGCCCCTTCCAGGGAAAAGGGGCTCTTCACCACCTCCTTTTCGAACCTGGAAGGCATGCCCGTTTCCAGGCATACCCCGTGGGCGTGAAAACCCAGGCCCTCTGCCATGGGAGGGACTCCTTTAGGCAGCAGGGCTCGGAGGTAAACTGTATTTCCACTTGCTTTTTTGACATTATATAAAAAATGAGCCCATGGTAAAGCCCATGGGCCTTTATATATGGGGGGAAGCCAAAATAATTTGGCTGATTAGCATTTTAAGGTGTCAGGGTCAGGCGGTAGTAGTCCCCTACCCTTTCCACTTCCACCTTGTAACCCCGGCTTTCCGCCAGGCGGGTTACGTTACCCTTGGAGGTCTCGCTGTCGGTCAACACTGCTATGGGCTGGCCAGGATTCTCGTCCATGGCCTTCTTGGTTTTTACCACCGGCAGAGGGCAGGACAGCCCCCTCACATCAACCTCTACCATAATCTATGCCCTCCTCACGCTTAAAATTATTTATCGTATGCAAACGCCGCTCCAGGCACAGAGGTTCTCTTTAAACACTTGGGGAAAGGCGTCTATTATGGCCGAGACGCGGGTGGCCGGAGTGGGCTTCACCATCTCCGCTGCCGCCCTGTTGGCCTTGGCAGCCAACACCGCCGCCTCCTCGGGATCCAGCCCGCCGGATAAGAAGGCGGCCACCATCCCAGTTATGGTATCCCCCGTACCCCCGATGCATTCCATGGCCGGTATGTTGGGCTCCCGTGTCTCATAAAGTATCTTCCCCTCTTTGGCCACATAGTCCGCCTTGCCCTTTACCAGGAGGACCCTGGAAGCCCCTCGGCAGGCATAGGCTTTTTCTATCAGCTCCGGCACCTTTTCCTCCATATCCTCGAACAGATAGCGGCTGATGTAGGCGGGATGGGAAGCCTCGGGATCGGCCAGAAAGGCTATTTCGCTGGGATCGGGGGTAAATATATCGAAGTGGGGCGCCAGACCAGCAGCCTTGGCCGCGTACATGGATCCCGCGTCCGCCACCAGCCTGGGGGGCGAGGAAAACTGGCCTATGGCCTCATACAGCTTTTTCATAAGGGCTATGATGGGCTGGCAATAGTGCAGGGCCAGAACCTCAGGCCGCAATTCCTCCAGGTGCTCTACCAGATAGTCATAGATGAGCCGGGTTCCCGAGCCCGTCCCTATATCCCCAGCTGTCAAAACCTGAGGAGGGGGAAGACCCAGATGGGAGGTGGTGGCCAAAGCGGCGCTGACCATGGCCATGGTGCCTTGGGTACAGGGCAGGCCATACTCGGCCAGGCGAAGGCAATCCCCCTCCCGATGGGCCGGGGCCAGAACCAGGGGCATCTCGGGAACAGGCACGGTACCCGCTATGAGGAGCACTCTTCTTCCCCCTTCCACAGGGCCAGAGCCCTCTCCCAGGCCCGGTCCAACATCAAGGCGCAAAGGGTTCGACCCAGCTCTTTGGGACGGGTCACCTCTTCCAGGTGCTTGCCCACCAGCTGGCTGTAAAGATAGGGTATGTCCGGGCAGCCCCCGCCGGAGATGTTGACGATGATCCCTGTATTTTTATCAAAAGTCAGCTTCATGTTCCCCGCCTTCACCATCACGTAGTTGTCCA
>DRZV01000019.1 GCA_011375465.1 Neomoorella mulderi | reverse complement strand
TTCTCTATAACCCTCTCCCCCATCTCCCGGGTCCGGGGCGAGGCGTAATCCAGGAGGTATTCCTTGAAGGTGAGGATGGCATTGGGTACGCAGAAGTTTTTCACCAACCCCTTTTTGGCGAACCCCATAAAGTGGCATCCTGTCCTGCCGGCCCTATAACCTGCTGTACAGAAGGAGGGTATATAGCCGTCCTGGCACAGATCGTAGATGAATTTGTCCAGGCTGCGGGTATCGTTGATTATAAACTGCTGCCGATCCCATATGGTCTCCTTTTCCATCTCCTTGTAGCCGCCCACTGCTATACGGGAACCGGCATCGGTCTGGGAAACCCCCAGCCTTATCAATTCCCTCCGCAGCTCGGGCCTTTCCCGGGCGGTGAGGATCAGCCCGGTGTAGGGCACGGCGCAGCGCAGGATGGCGATAATACGCTTTAATTCTTCATCTTTAACCAGGTAGGGAGACCTGGTGGTAAAGGGGGTGTTCAAGGCCGGCTCCAGCCTGGGGAAGGATATGGTATGGGGTCCCACCCCGAACTCCCTCTCCATGTCCATGGCATGGTACAGCAACCCCAAAACTTCAAAGCGCCAATCGAAAAGCCCAAAGAGGACCCCTATGGCCACGTCGTCTATGCCCGCCTCATAAGCCCGGTGCAGGGCAAAGAGCCTCCATTTGTAAGAATGGCTTCAAGGTCCCCTTGGGGTAGAGGCGGCGGTAGGTGTCTTGATGATAGGTCTCCTGGAAAATCTGGTAGGTGCCTATGCCCACATCCCGCACCATCTCATACTCTTCTTTAGAGAGGGGGGCGGCGTTCACGTTAGCCCGCCTTATCTCATTCCGCCCTTCCTTGGTGCTGTAGATGGTTTCCAGAGCCCTGCATATATAGTGGACATCGCTGTCGGGATGTTCCCCAAACACCGCCAGGACCCTCTTGTGGCCCACGCTGGTGATGACCCTCACCTCTTCCGCCAACTCCTCCATGGCCAGGGTCCTCTTCTCCACCACTTCGTTGCTGTGACGGAATCCGCAGTATACGCAATCGTTGACACAGGGGCTGGATACGTATAGGGGCGCGAAGAGGACTATACGGTTACCGTAAACCTGATTCTTTATCCAAAAAGCGGTATCGAACATCTCCTGTATAAGCTCGTGATCGGTGGTATTGATCAGGATCCCCGTCTCCTCCGGAGTCAGCCCTTTCAGCTCTTTGGCCTTGGCCAGCACCTCCCTCACCTGGGAAGGCTGGGGATTAGAAGTTTTCTCCAAAATAGACCATATCTGGCCCTCATCGATGAAAACCTGGCGCTTCTCCTCCTCCTCATACCTCCTTATCATTTCCAGCCGGTTTTCCCGCCAAGATAATTCCCTGGCGCTCAAAGCCATTATTATCCCTCCCTTTTATTTGCCCTTGGTGGTGAGAGCAGCTCTTACTTTAACCCCCGGAAGACTCCCCAATTTTCCAGTCATAGCCCCTATCCCGTCCGTGGTACCGTCCACGATGAGGGCTATGACAGATATTCCCCTTTCTCTATAAGGCACGCCTAAGCGGCCCACTATGAGATCTGCGTATTCGCTCAAAATGGCGTTGACCTTGGATGCCATCTGCCGGTCCTCTATCACTATGCCCACCACTCCTAGACGGTTCTCCATCCAGTTCACCTCTTAATTAAAATCAAAAGGCCTACCAGAGCTTTCCAAAAATCGAGCTCCGATAAGCCTTATACTCCCTTCATGTCTTCCCCCCTCTGGCTCAGGTGACCCCTCGCCATCAGCCGTTTTTTCCCTCCCGTACGGGATACCCCCTACGGTCAGGTATGGTAAAATTGTTCTATCAAAAATAGTTCTCAATGCAAGGGCATAAAAATCCCCTACTCGTCACCGAAGCTTATGCCTATGGCCCGGGCGGTCTTTATAAGGGGGTGATCCAAAGGCACAGTGCGGGGAGGCCCTGCCGCCTCCTCCAGGGGCACATATTTTATCTCATTGCACCTCAGGCATACCATGACCCCGTGGATGCCCTGGATGGCCAGCTCAGCCGCCTTCACCCCATAAGCAGTGGCCAGAATGCGGTCGTAAGAGGAAGGGGAACCTCCCCTCTGGATATGGCCTAAGACCGTAACCCGGGTTTCTATCCCCCCCAGCTGCTCTATGAGATCCCCCACCACCTTGCCGATTCCCCCCAGGCGGATCTTTTCCACGCTGCCCTCCACCAACTTGTGAACAACTAATTCCCCTTTGGGATCCCTCACCCCTTCTGCCACCACCACTATGCTGAAGGGCTTGCCCTCTTCCTTGCGGGCATCGATCTTTTTCAGCACCGCCTCTATGTTCCAGGGTATCTCCGGAATAAGGATGACGTCTGCCCCCCCTGCTACTCCGCTGTAAAGGGCTATCCATCCGGCATAACGCCCCATAACCTCCAGCACTATGACCCGGTGGTGGGATTCGGCAGTGGTGTGGAGCTTATCCAGGGCTTCCACCACTGTCCTCACCGCGGTATCAAAGCCGAAGGTCTGATCCGTGGCCCGAAGATCGTTATCTATGGTCTTGGGTATGCCGATGATCTTCACACCCTTGGCCATAAAATCCCGGGCAGCCGCCAAGGTGCCGTCCCCTCCTATGACCAGCAGAATCTCAATCCCCAGCTCTTCCAGATGGGCCACGGCTTGATCAGAAAGGTCCCTGTAGACTATCTTGTCCCCTTCCCGGACAGGGTAATAGAAGGGGTTGCTCCGGTTGGAGGTGCCCAGGATGGTTCCGCCCCGGGGCAGAAGGCCCGATATGGCCCAGCTATCCAATACGCGATAGCGTTTTTCCACCACCCCGGAATACCCGTCCATAAAACCTATCATCTCGTAGCCGTGGGCATGAGCCACTTTGGTGGCAGCCCGGATCACCGCATTCAGTCCTGGACAGTCTCCTCCTCCGGTGAGAATCCCCAACCTTCTGGCCATAACGATCACCCCCTATGATTTCCTGTTGCGCTTGAGAACCCGGCGCAGGCTCTCCAAGTCGTAAGTGTTGACCACGTTCTGGGGCTCCAGCCAAGCCCGGCGGGCCACGTAGAGGCCATATTCCATATCCGCCAGCCTGGCGGGGTCGTGGGCGTCGGTATTGATGGCCAGGAGCACCCCTTTTTCCTTGGCCTGGCGGGCAGCCACGTCGTTGAGATCCAGCCGGTCGGGGCTGGAGTTGATCTCCAGGATAGTCCCCGTCTCTGCGGCCAAATCCAGAAGGCGCTCCAGGTTCACCGCATAGGGCCGACGCCTGCCCAACATGCGGCCCGTAGGGTGACCTATGATGTCCACATAGGGATGCCGCATGGCCGACTCCAACCTGGCCATGAGGCTCTCTTCCCCTTGCTTGAAACCGCTGTGGATGGAAGCTATAACCAGATCGAATTCTTTGAGAACTTCGTCCTCATAATCCAACCTGCCGTCCGGGAGGATGTCCACCTCTATGCCTGCCAGGATGGTAATGCCCTCCAATTCCTGGTTTAAACGGCAGATTTCTTCCCTCTGGCGGGCTATATCCTCCACCTTCAGACCCCCAGCTATTACCAGGGAGCGGGAATGGTCGGTTATGGCTATATATTCATATCCCCTAGCCCGGGCCGCTTCCGCCAGGGCCCGGATGGAGGCGGTGCCGTCGCTGTAATTGCTGTGCATGTGTAGATCTCCCCGGATATCCCCCCTCTCCACCAGGCGGGGCAACCTCCCCTCCAGGGCTGCTTCCAGTTCCCCCCTATCTTCCCTCAGTTCTGGCGGTATATAGGGCAGACCTAGGGCTTGGTAATAAAAGGTTTCCCCTTCTGGATTGAGTTTATCGGCAGGAGCACCCCTTTCCTCCACTTCCTCGGCTGGAAGCGATATGCCCAGTTCTTCCATGACCTCCCTCTCCGCTTGCAGCCACCTGTCGGTGCACAGACCCAAGGAGCTGACCCTTTTACCCTGAGACAGGGCCAGCTGGAGGAAGCGCTTCCTATGGGCTTTAGAGCCGGTGGAATAGAAAAGGGCGGGCAGGAAATCCTCTGGAGGGACCGATATTATCTCCACCACGGTGCCGATCATGGTTTGCAGGGCCATACGTCCAGAAGAGATCTCGGCAATCCCTTTGACTTGGGGATGCTTAGATATAACCTCCTGGATCTGATGGAGGGAGCCCTCCCAGACCACCACTATATCCACGTCCCCCACCATATCGCAACCCCGCCGCACGCTGCCTGTAACCTCTGCCTGCAGCACTCCGGGGATGGCCTTCAGTTGCTGGATAAACAGCCGGGCCAAAGGTAGAGCTATGCCCAAGGGGACCTTCCTGCCCGTTTCCTTCAGCATTTCGATGCCCCGGAGGATGGCCAGCTCCGTCTTGCTGCCTATGCCGGGAATATTCCTCAATCGCTTCTCCTTAACAGCCTTTTCCAGTTCCTCCAGGGCGGTTATCCCCAGAGATTGATAGATCTGGCGGACGGTACGGCTGCCTATGCCCGGGATGGCCAGCATATCCCTGAGGCCAGGAGGCACTTCTCTGCGGAGATTCTCCAGAAAGCTGGAGCGGCCCGTTTCCAGGAGTTCGGCTATCTTCTTGGCCAAATTTTTGCCTATGCCCGGTATCTTTTCCAGATCTCCCCGGGCATATATGGTGGCCACTTCCTCTTCCAGGTTTTCTATGGCTTGGGCTGCTCTGTGGTAAGCCCTGACCTTATAAGGCTCTTCTCCTTTTATATCCAGGAGATCCCCCATCTCTTTCAGGGCCCAAGCCAGCTCCAGATTGGTCACCGACCTCTTTCCTCCTGAATCAGTCTGATCAAGGCTTCATAATCTTCCTGGATTTTATAGAGCTCGTCGGCAATGTTCAGAGCAGCCAGCACCGCCACCTTTACCGGGGAATAGTGGGGGAAGCGCTGGCTGATCTGGCGCATCACCTTGTCCACATGGAGGGCCAGACGCTTTATGTGCTCCGGGCTGGCCCCCTTAACCACATATTCTTGGCCGAAAATGTTAACTGTTACCCGTTCTCCCTGGGATCCTGCCTGGTTCAAGGGGAAACGCCTCCCTTTTTCCAAATTCGCCCTTCAGGGGGAAAAACCCTTTTCCAGACAGGCCTTTAACGCCTCACGCTGGCCCCAATCCGGAAAACCAATTCTTCTTCTATCCTCTTCATTCGCCTGTTGACCTCTTCCTCCGTCAGAGTTCGGTGGGGCACCCGGAATACCAGGGAGAAGGCCAAGCTCTTGCATCCAGGGGGCACAGGGTCTCCCCGGTAGACATCGAAGAGGCGGCAGCTCCAGAGCATATCCCCTCCAGCCTCTTTTATAACCTCCTCCACTGCTCTGGCCGGCACTTCCTCCTTGACCACCAGGGCCAGATCCCTCTCCACTGAAGGGTAACGGGGTAAAGGCTGATGGCGGGGATAGTCCTGGCTGTGACGGCCCACCCTTTCCCAATCCAATTCGAAGACACAGGCCCTGCAGGGCAAATCTATATTTTTCAATACCTGAGGATGGAGTTCCCCCAGGTAGCCCAGGACCTCCTCACCCTTTTCCAAGAGGGCAGCCCTTCCCGGGTGCAAAAATGGCAGAGAAGAGGTGGCTTCAAAGATAACCCCTGGGCACCTCACCCGGGAAAGGATGTTCTCCACCACGCCCTTTAGGTAATAGAAATCCAGGGGAGGGGTAGGCCGGTTCCAAGCCCGGTCTCTGACTCCCATGACCAGCCCCGCTAAGCGCAGGGGCTCTTCCGGCAGATCCCCTTCCCTGGGCAGGAAAACCCTGCCCACCTCATATATCTCCAGGGATGTTACCTTGCGGTTGAAATTGCGTAGGGCCACCTGCAAAAGCCCAGGCAGGAGGGAAGGCCTCATTACGCTGTGATCTTCCTTTAAGGGATTGGCGATCTTAAGGGCCCGGCGCCAGGGATGTTCTGGAGGCAAAAGGAGATGGTCCCAGATACGGGGGCTTATAAAGCTATAGGTCACCACTTCGGAGAGCCCTGCCAGAAAGGCCGCCTCCCTCCCCTTCTGCTCCCACTTCTGCCTCCAGGTCTGTTTGGGGCGAGAAGTGACCTGACCAGGGAGGGTCGGGGTTATCCTATCATAACCGTAAATCCTGGCCACCTCTTCGATGAGGTCCGCTTCCTCCTTTAAATCCCTCCTGAAGGAAGGCACTTTCACCTGAAAGGGGCCCTCTCCCCTCACCTCCAGGTGCAATCTTTCCAGGAGCTCCTTTATTTCCCGGGAAGGCAGGGAGGTGCCCAGAAGCTCGTTCACCCGTTCCGGCCTCAAGGAAATGGTCACGGGGAAGAATTTCCGGGGATAGGCGTCCAAGCGTCCCCCTATGACTTTTCCCCCCGCCAGCTGGGCCATCAGCTGAGCAGCCCTGTCAGCGGCTTTGGGCACGGCCTCCACATCCACCCCCCTTTCAAACCGGAGGGAGGCCTCTGAGCGCAGCCCCAATCTCTTAGAAGTCCGGCGGATGGAGATATTATCAAAGCAGGCTGCTTCGATCAATACGCTACAAGTAGAAAAAGTTACCTCGCTTTCCAACCCCCCCATAACGCCGGCCACCGCCACCGGATCTTTCTCGTCGGCTATCACCAGCATGGAAGGGTCCAGAAGCCTCTCTTCCCCGTCTAAAGTGACGATCTTCTCCCCCGGCCGGGCGGTGCGCACTATTATTCTCTTGCCCCCGAGCTTATCGTAGTCGAAGGCATGGAGGGGCTGGCCCATCTCCCACATGACGAAATTGGTTATGTCCACCACGTTGTTTATGGGCCTCAGGCCACAAGCCCGAAGAAAACCCTGGAGCCAGGCGGGGGAAGGGGCCACCTTTACCCCGGTGACCACCCGGGCAAGATAGCGGGGGCATAGCTCTGGAGATTCTATCTCCACCGCAATCCATTCTTCTATGTTTCCCTCTTCTTCTAATTGCAGGTGGGGCCAACACAAAGGAGCCCCGGTAAGGGCTGCCACCTCTCGGGCCACACCCCATATGCTGAGGCAGTCGCCCCGGTTAGGGGTGAGTTCCAGCACCAGAACCTGATCCTCCAGTCCCAGGGCCCGGGATATGTCCTCTCCCGGGGGGCTGTCGGGGGGCAGGGAGATGATCCCCTCCCTCTCTTCCGCAGAAAAAAGACCCGGATCCAGCCCCAATTCCTGGGGGGAACAGAGCATGCCCTGGGATACCACGCCCCTGAAGGAAGCCCTCTTGATCTCCTGGCCATCGGGCAACCGGGCCCCTTCCAAGGCCACCGCCACCTTTTGCCCCGCCCTGACGTTGGGGGCCCCGGTTACCAACTGGATCACCCGTTCCCCCACATCCACCTGGCAAACCCAGAGGCGATCAGCATAGGGGTGAGGCTCCAGGCTCCTGATCTCTCCCACCACCACTCCTTTGCACTTTAAACTCAGATCCTCGATCCCTTCCACCTCCAGGCCTGCCATGGTCAGAAGATGGGCCAGTTCTTGGGAAGGGAGGTCCACCTTTACGTATTTTTTAAGCCAATTGTAGGGGATACGCAAATCCCTTCACTCCCTTTTAAAACTGCTGCAAAAAGCGGTGGTCGTTTTCATAGAAGAGCCGCAGATCATCTATACCATACCTCAGCATGGCTATGCGGTCCACCCCCAACCCGAAGGCAAAACCGCTCACCTCCTGGGGATCGTATCCTGCCATCTTCAGCACCTGGGGATGGACCATCCCGCTTCCCAAAATCTCCAGCCAGCCGGTCTGCTTGCAAACCCGGCAGCCCTCTCCATTGCAGATTACGCAGGACATATCCACCTCGGCGCTGGGCTCGGTAAAGGGGAAATAGCTGGGGCGGAACCGCACCCGGATCCCTTCGCCGAACATCTGTTTCAGGAAGGTCATCAGGGTCCCCTTCAGTTCCCCGAAGGTGACTTTTCTATCCACCAGGAGGCCTTCCACCTGAAAAAACATGGGAGAATGGGTGGCATCGTCGTCCCGGCGGTATACCTTGCCCGGAGCGATTATCTTTATGGGGATTTCGGGATAGCGCTCCTCCATCACCCTTATCTGGACCGGGGAAGTATGGGTGCGCAGGAGTATTTCTTCGGTGATATAAAAAGAATCCTGCATATCGCGGGCAGGATGGTCTTTGGGTATGTTCAAGGCTTCAAAGTTGTAGTAATCCTTTTCCACCTCCGGACCTTCCACCACGTCGAAACCCAGCCCTACAAAAATGTCCCGGATCTCCTCCAAGGTCTGGTAAATGGGATGGCGATGCCCCAAAGGCAAGGGGTAGCCGGGCAAGGTGACGTCGATTTTCTCCCTTTCCAGACGGAAGGCCAATTCCTGCCCCTCCACCCGTTCCCTGGCCTGCTGCAGGGCCTTTTCTAAAACTTCCTTCACCTGATTGGCCAGCTGCCCTATGCGGGGGCGCTCTTCCGGGGGTATCTGCCCCATAGCCCTCAAAACTTGGGTCAACTCCCCCTTCTTGCCCAGAAAACGAACCCGGATGTTCTCTACTTCCTCCAGGGTACGGGCTGATTCCAGGCACTGCAGGGCCTCTTCTTTTATGGCCAGAATCCTGGCTTCCAAAACCTCATGCCCCCTTTAGATTTTAAGAGCCATATGATCGATTTTGTCTTAAAATTTCATATAGAAAGATGGCCCCTGCTATGGCCGCATTTAAGGACTCCATGCCAAAAAAGGGTATGCGGAGAACTGCCGAAGCTCCCGCCAGCAAGGGGGCGGACACCCCCCTGGCTTCTCCTCCCACAGCCAAAGCCAAAGGAAAGGAGAGATCCGCATCCCATAGGATCTCCTCGGCCCTCACGTCCCCCACTATCAGTTTATACCCCCAAGCCCTCAATTTCTCCCCCAAGGTCTCCGGCTCTGCCTCGGCTACAGGTAGCCTGAAGAGGGCCCCCATGGAAGCCCTGACCACCTTGGGATTGAAGGGCTCCACTGTCCCCGGAGTTATGAGGAACCCCCCGGCCCCTGCTCCCAGGGCGGTACGCCACAAGGTGCCCAGATTGCCCGGGTCTTGGAGGCCCTCGGCTATCACCACCAAAGGGGGTTTATCCCTAAAAATCTCTTCCAAGGGATAGACGGACCTGGGAGCTATGGCCAGAATCCCCTGGGGGGTGACGGTGGTGGCCATGGTTTTCATTAAAGAAGGGGCTACCGCTAGGCAACGATAACCCTGGAGTTCCAGTCGGGCTATCAAGTCTCGGCCTGGAGCAGTAGCCCCGAACTCCGGGGTGTAGAACACCGCCTGCAGGGGATACCCGGCCTCCAGAGCTTCCCTCACCAGCCGGTAGCCCTCTATTAAAAAGAGGTTTTTCTTCTCCCGCCAAGATCTCCTTTTGAGGAGGCGGGCCAATTTCACCTGGGGGTTGTCTGGAGAAGAGATCACGGTCTAGCTCCCCAAATGCTCTTTAGCCACCTCTACCAATCGGCTGAAGGCGGGAGAATCGCTCACCGCCATGTGGGCCAGCATTTTGCGGTTTATTTCCACCCCAGCCTTCTTGAGGCCGTGGATGAGACGGCTGTAGCTCAATCCCTGTTCCCTGGCTGCGGCGTTAATCCTGGCTATCCACAGCTGCCGGAAATCCCGCTTCTTGAGGCGCCTGTGGGCATAAGCATAGGCCAGGGACTTCATGACCTGCTCGTGGGCGGGACGGAACAATTTAGATTTGGCCCCAAAATAGCCCTTAGCCAGTTTTAAAATTTTTTTATGCCGCCGGCGCTTGGTTACTCCCCGTTTCACTCTAGGCATAGCTGCTACCCTCCTCTAGGATTTATTTATAAGGCAAAAGCCTGGCCACCTGTCTGTAATTGGAATCGTGCACCAAAGCCGGCTGGCGCAGGCGACGCTTTCTTTTGGCGCTTTTTCCTTCCAAAAGGTGGCTCTTGTAGGCCCGGTAACGCCTGATCTTGCCGGTGGCCGTGTAGCGGAATCTCTTAGAGGCACCGCTATGGGTCTTCATTTTGGGCATTTTATCACCCCTTGTTTTTCTATTTGTATTTGGGAGCCAAAATCATGCTTATGTTGCGGCCTTCCACCTTGGGTGGTTTCTCGATGGAGGCAATATCAGCCACCTGTTCCGCCAGTCTCTGGCACAGCCTCAGGCCCAGTTCCGCATGGGTTATTTCCCGCCCCCGGAACATCACCGTCACCTTCACCTTGTCCCTTTCCTGCAGGAACCGGATGGCATTGCGCACCTTTATCTGAAAGTCATGCTCCTCAATATTGGGGCGCAGCTTGATCTCCTTGACGTCCACCACATGTTGCTTTTTCCTGGCTTCCCTTTCCCGCTTGCTCTGCTCGTACTTGTACCTGCCGTAATCCATGATCCGGCACACAGGGGGAGTGGCGCTGGGAGCCACCTCCACCAGATCCAATCCCTGTTCCTGGGCCATCCTCAGGGCTTCCTTGAGGGGCATGATGCCCAACTGCTTGCCGTCCGTGCCCACCAGCCTCACTTCCCTGGCCCTGATCTCCTGGTTTACCCTCAAATCCTTGCTGATAATGCCCCACCTCCGATAAAAATTGGCCACCCAGAAGGGAAGGTAAATCTGGCTAAAAATTCAATAAGCGGGTGGTAATATCCACCCGCCCTTACCCAGATCTATTGTCCGACCTTACTGGCTGGAGCCGTAAGGTGAGAAGCGGATGGCTTTTGCTTTCGGTTGACAGTATAACATAAGGATACCCGGCCGTCAATTACTTCCGCTGGGCTATCTCTTTTTTTATCTTATCTATAAATTGGTCCAGGCTCCAGGCCCCCAGATCCCCGGCCCGCCGCTCCCTCACAGCCACTGTGCCTTGGGCCTCTTCCTTAGCCCCCACTATGAGCATATAGGGCACCTGCTCCAGTTGGGCAGACCTTATCTTATAGCCTATCTTTTCGTTGCGGTTGTTTACTTCCACCCTTATGCCTTCTTCCCTCAGCCTGTCCCTCAAGGTAAAGGCGTAATGGTGCTGTTGATCGGTGATGGGCAGGATTTTAACCTGGACCGGAGCCAGCCATACGGGAAAGGCACCGGCGTAGTGTTCTATCAATATGCCTATGAACCTCTCTATGCTGCCAAACACCACCCGGTGGAGCATGACAGGCCGGTGTTTCTGTCCATCTTCGCCTATATAATAGAGGTCGAATTTTTCCGGCATGAGGAAGTCCAGCTGGATGGTGCCACACTGCCAGGTGCGTCCCAGAGAATCTTCCAGATGGAAGTCGATTTTGGGGCCGTAAAAAGCCCCCTCTCCCTCGTTGATCTGGTAGGGTAACCCTTTAACCTCCAGCGCCTCCTTGAGGGCTCCGGTGGCCAACTCCCATATCTCCGGGGAACCCATGGCCTTCTCCGGACGGGTGGACAGTTCTACGTGATAATTGAAGCCGAAAAGCTTATAAAAACGATCTATAAGCTCGATAACCCCTATTATCTCCTGGGTGACCTGGGAAGGCAGCATGAAGATATGGGCGTCGTCCTGGGTAAAAGCCCTCACCCTCATGAGCCCGTGGAGCACCCCGGATTTCTCATGGCGGTGGACCAGCCCCATCTCCGCCAGGCGGATGGGCAGATCCCGATAGCTGTGTTGCTCCCATTTATATACCAGCATGGCCCCAGGGCAGTTCATGGGTTTTATGGCGTATTCCACGTCGTCTATGAGGGTAAAATACATGTTCTCCCGATAGTGCTCCCAATGCCCCGATCTTTCCCACAGGGACCGATGCAGCAGTATGGGGGTGCGGATTTCCTGATAGCCAGCCTTTATGTGTTCCTCTCTCCAGAACTTCTCCAGTTCGTTGCGGATCACCATGCCCTTGGGGTGGAAAAAGGGGAAACCCGGCCCCTCTTCCTGCAGGCTGAAGAGGCCTAGCTGGGCCCCCAGGCGACGATGATCCCGCCTTTTGGCTTCCTCCAGCCTCTCCAGGTACTCCTTTAAATCCTTCTCCTCCGGGAAGGCCGTGCCGTAGATGCGCTGCAGCATGGGGTTGGTCTCTTTTCCCCGCCAGTAAGCCCCTGCTATGTTGGTCAGCTTTATCACCTTTAAATAGCCGGTGCTGGGCAAATGGGGGCCAGCGCACAGATCCAAAAATTCTCCCTGGCGGTAAATGCTTATGGGAACATCGGGGGGGAGTTCCCTTATCAATTCCACTTTATAATCCTCGCCCAGTTTTTCAAACAGCTCCATGGCCTCCTGCCGGTCGATCTCTTCCCGGATCAGGGGGTAATCGGCCTCGATTATCCTGTACATCTCCTCCTCGATCTTCTCCAGGTCCTCCGGGGTGAATTTATGGGGGCTGTCGAAATCGTAATAAAAGCCATCCTTTATGGCTGGCCCTATGCCCAGCTTGGTCCCGGGAAATAGCCTTTTTACCGCCTGGGCCAGCACGTGGGCAGCCGTGTGCCGGTAAGCCTCTCTGCCCCCTTCATCCTCAAAGGTTAAGATTTTGAGCTGGCCATAGCGGGGGGGTAGGGAACGGGTGAGATCCCATACTTCCCCGTTCACCTGAGCTGCCAGAGCCTTGCCCTCCATCTCCGGCATGTCCCTTTTTATTATTTCAAGGGGGGTTATCCCCGGCCTATCCCCTTCAGGCTGTTTTTGCGGCAAGGTTATGGCCATTTCCTTCCCTCCTTTATTTTTGTATTAAAAAACCCGTCCCTGGGCAAAGGGACGGGTTGAACCCGTGGTTCCACCCTTCTTCAGGTGCCCTTCCGGACACCCCTCTGGGGCTGGATAACGGCAGCCAACCGGCTGGAGGCCACTGGCAGTTCGCCCCCGCGGCTCCGGAGCGGTATGGCCCTTCCCCTGCCCAGGGCGCTCTCACCTCCCCGCCCCTCTCTGGAGGGCCGGAAAGAAGGCCACGTGTCTCCTTCCTCGCCTTTTTCTTTATGGCTTTTTGTCTAATTATATATCCAGCAAGATCCGGGGTCAACTCCTTTACCCTTTATCCATAGACTCGGTACAATTACAACAACCCGGGCACAGGAGGAGCCGGTCCCCGAAAACCTGTACCAAGGTCTCCAGCACATGGGGAGAGCTCCTGGCAGCTCCGTGGATTATGATAAGCTTGGGAGCTAGAGTTATAAGGGTGCTTATTAACAGATCTTCGTAATGAAGATCCCCGTTGGACATATCTATATAAAAGCCGTCCCAATCTTTAAGGTAGCGCTCTTCGCTGTCGAAGAGCTGGAACCCGCCTCCCGGGCATAAAACCACATGGACTTTTTCCACCCGGCTCTCCTGGGTCTCTAACAAAATAGCGTAAAAGGCTTACAAACTCGCCGTGCTCCTTTTCCTCTGAATACCGCTCCACCGCTTCTTCTACGGCCTCTTCCAATCCGGCTAAATAGTGGGGTATCCGGAAACGAACGAAACCGTTGATGTTTAAAAATTGATTTTCTTCCAGATACCTCAAAACCTCCTGGGCCACCAACTTTTTCCTGAGGCGCTGGGATACGAGGCCTTGGGGGTTTAACAGTGCCCTGGCCCTGAGACATATCTCCTTTATCTCCGCAAGTTCCCACCTCTCGTATTGGTCCAGCAGGATCTGGGCCAGAAGGAGGGGTTCCAACTGCTGGATTCCAAAGGCCGCCACCACCTCCGCCACCTGCTCCTTGAGGCGAACTTCAAGGTCAGGAGGATGGGAGGAAGTTTCCAAAAAGCACCGGCGAAAATTATATTCCCCTTCCTTCCACAGGTGGAGGCCCAGGCTGTAGCCGAATCTCTGTGATTGAACTCCGACTGCAAAAAATCCAGAGGGTGGGTAGTAACCAGTGTAATCTCCATGGTCAAAAACCCCCTTGCCTCTGCTATTATATGTGGCCCTTTTCTCAGGTATACAGTAAGGATATGAGGGGTAAAATAAAAAAACCCCCAGATTTGATCTGGGTTTCTA
>DRZV01000017.1 GCA_011375465.1 Neomoorella mulderi | reverse complement strand
GTGGTGAGGGGGCAAAGGGGGGGTCTAAACGGCCTTGCAAATCCATCACCTCCACCCTTTAGACTTGCCGGGAACGGGGAATTTTATACGCTGAAATATTAAAGGCCGCTGGGACAACCCAGCGGCCTGGCAGGGAATATTTACAATTTCCTTATCACCCCTCCGCTGTAGAGGGGAACCAGCCCTATTATGCCTATCTGAATGCAGAACTTTATATCTTCTCCGAATCCCTGCTCCATCAACTGGCGGGCCTGAAACCCTTCCAGCACCACCTCTTGGGGATCGGTACGGTAGGCCTGGTAGTCCCTGGCCACCAAGGCCCCGTCCCTGAGGGAAAAATCATTATATTTTAATAGCTCCCTGACCAAAAAACCTGCGGCCCAGAAATCTTCTATGGACAGGTGTTCCCTCTCCCCGGCGCAGATTATGGATACATCTCCTTCCATGGCTGCCACGGCTTGGGCTACTGCAGGGGCATTCACCAGGGCAGCCACCACCACCTTCTTAGCTCCAGAAGCCCTCCGCAGGGCCCTGGTCCCGTTGGTGGAAGTGAAGATGAGCCTTTTATGTTCCATCCCTGTTCTCTGATATTCTAAGGGAGAATTGCCCAAATCGAACCCAGGAATTTTTAGCCCGTTCCTCTCCCCCCCAAGAAGAACCCGTTCGTCCCCCAACCTCCCCTTCATTTCTATGGCCTCTTCCGGGGACAATACGGGTATTATATCCAGACAGCCGCAGGCTAAGGCCACCGCCAGGGTGGTTCCCGTCCTCAACACGTCCACCACTATAACCACCTTGTCGTTTATGGCCTCATCGGGAACCCCGCCCAGGGTAGGAAAAACTTCTATTTGCAAAGATCCAGCACCTCCACCTCCCTCCCCCTACAATAATTCGCTCCCCCTTCTCTAAATTCCTGCTAATCGGGTAAAAGGGCTTCCCGAAAATCTATCCTTTCTCCGATGGAAAGCTGGATAACCTCCTGGGCTAGGGAGAGAAGGGAGGCCAGGATTTGGTTCAAAAAAACCATGAACAGAAGGTAATAGAGAAGAAAGGGGTTATCCCCTTGCTTTTTTATATTAGAGAAGCAACAAGGGCAAGGATTTCCTATTGAAGGCTTGCAGATCCAGTATGGCCTGTATGGCTGCATAGTTTCCCCGTTCACCTCTCCATAGGCGGACAGGATCCCCTCCGTAAGAGTCCTTATCCCTGAAGGCCATCCTTCCATTGAAGGTAAAGATGATATGAGATCGCTGCCTAAATTACCAAATATTTCTTGGAAATGAAAAAAAACTCCCGAACGCCAAAAGAAAGATTTTGCAATACCTGGCTGGCCCGCAGAGCAGCCACTATTTTCCTCAGGTCCTTACCCATGGGCTGCTGGGTGGCCAGCAGCCGCAGGCAGTCCTCCTCCATGTCCCAGCGGATTTCCCTTAAATATTCTAAAGCCTCCCTGGCCGAGGGCCCCTCCCTTAATATTAAGGCCTTAAAAGCCTTCTCCAGGGCCTGGGCAACACCTGTCCCTGCCTGCAAGACCTTTCCCTGGAGGTTTTCCAATTCCTGTCCAAAACTCTGCTGGGGTGTTATGGGCACCATAGCCTTTCCTTCCTCTGGCTAGTCGTTTAACTCTTTCCTTTCCCCTGTGACCAGGTAGATGACCTCCTCAGCTATATTGGTGGCATGGTCGGCAATGCGCTCCAGATAAAGGGACACCAATATGAGATATATGCCCTGGGTTATATTCCTGGGGGTTTCTATCAGGTAGGTCAAAAGCTCCCGGAAGACCTGGTTGTGGAGCTTATCCACCAGGTCGTCGGCCTGGGCAACCTGATAAGCCAAGTCCACGTCTTCTTTTACATAGGCGTCCAGGGATTGCTTGACCATATCCTGAGCCAATTCTGCCATACGGGGTATGTCGATAAGGGGCTTCAGTAACGGCTCTCCCCGCTCCACAATCCGCTGGGCGGTACGGGCGATATCCACCGCATGATCCCCCATACGCTCCAGATCGATGATTATCTTAAAGCCAGCAGCTATTCTCCTCAGATCTTTGGCCATGGGCTGTTGGGTAGCTATTAGCTTCAAGCATTCCCCTTCGATTTTGAGGTACATCTCATCCACTATGGCGTCTCCCTGGACCACCTCTTCCGCCAGTTTTATATCCAGTTTGGCCAAACTTTCCACCGCCTTGGCAATGGCCTGTTCCACCACGCTTCCCATCCGCAAGATGTCCTGCTGGAGATCCTCCAGGGCCTTCTGAAAGGCCTGTCTGGTAACCAAGGACATGCCGCTCCCCCCTTTGCCTCTTAACCAAACCTTCCTGTAATATAATCTTCTGTCCTCTTATCTTTAGGCCTGGTAAAGATAGTTCCTGTTTCGTCGTACTCGATCATCTCCCCATTCAAAAAGAAGGCCGTGTAATCAGAAACCCTGGCTGCCTGCTGCATGTTGTGGGTTACTATTATAATGGTGTATTTTTTCTTCAATACTTTTATGAGCTCTTCTATTTTCAAGGTGGAGATGGGATCCAGGGCTGAAGAAGGTTCATCCATCAGGACCACCTCCGGCTCCACCGCCAAGAGCCTGGCGATACAGAGCCTCTGCTGTTGGCCCCCAGAAAGGCTGAGGGCAGAATGGTGGAGGCGGTCATTCACCTCTTCCCAGAGGGCTGCGGCTTTAAGGCTTCGCTCCACTATCTCGTCCAGAACCTTTTTGTTGCGGATCCCGTGAATCCTGGGGCCGTAGGCCACGTTATCGTAGATGGACATGGGGAAAGGGTTGGGTTTCTGGAACACCATGCCCACCCGTTTCCTCAACTGCACCACATCCACCTTGGGATCGTATATGTTCTGGCCGTCCAGCAGCACCTCTCCCTCTACCCTGGTCCCTTCTATAAGGTCGTTCATGCGGTTCAAGGTGCGGAGGAAGGTGGATTTGCCGCATCCCGAAGGGCCTATAAGGGCGGTTATGGAATTGGCCCTTATATCCATGGTGATGTTTTTAAGGACCCAAACCAGGCCATAATAGAAATTTAATCCCCTTATTTTTATCTTGTACTCATTACTGGGCGTCCCTATGCCTTCTTCTTGAGGCCACAGGCTGATATTCAATCGATTTTCACCCCTCTTAATATTATGATTCCCTTTAACCAAGGGAGGACCCAGCTGCTCATACGAAAGCCCGTTATCCCTATAAGGGCTCCACCCAACACGTCGGAAGGATAATGTACCCCAAATAAACACGGCTCAGGTCTACAAGCAGCGCCCCCAAATAAAACCAAGGGGCAAACTGGGGAAAATAGTGGGAAAAAATGATTGCCAGAGAAAAACCGGTGGCGGTATGGCCAGAAGGGAAGGAACAGTCCCGCCATTGCTTGTCCCGGCAAACAGCTTCCGGAAGAACCAGGTAGGGCCGCTGCCTGCCTACCCACCTCTTTATAACCGCCACCATCAGCTGGGTAAGAAAGGAAGCCCACAAAACATGCCACCCTATGATATACCCTTGGGGGTCCCCTCCGGCGAAACAGAGGGAGGAAAAAAACAAGACGGCTGAACTGCTGCCCCCAGCGTCACCAGGGGCATGAGGTGATTAAAAAGGGCGCATTCCAACCTCCGGTTCGCCTGTGTATAATCTGTACCTTATGCTGAAATCCACCCCCGGCCCCCCCTTTAAAATTTTAGCTCAGGGAGGTCGGGTTTCAGCCTTCCATCTCCCCCTTCTGGAAAAATATGGATATTTCCCTCTGGGCGCTGGCCAAGGAGTCAGAGCCATGGACGAGATTGGCCCCCACCTCCAGAACCAGGTCTCCTCTGATGGTTCCTGGAGGGGCTTCCCGGGGATCAGTAGGGCCTATAATCTTCCTGGCCCCGCTTATTGCCCCTGGCCCCCGCCAGACCATGGCCACCACCTTTCCGGAGGTCATATGGCCTATCAGCTCGGGATAAAAGGGTTTGCCCCTGTGCTCCCCGTAAAGCTCCTCGGCCTTCTCCTGGGTAAGTCGTAACAGCTTCAGCCCCACCAACTCGTACCCTTTTCTCTCGAAACGGCTGATGATCTCCCCCACCAATCCCCGAGCTACTCCCTCGGGCTTTATCAGGACTAAAGTGGTCTCCAACAGCTCCTCCTCCCCAGGCTGAAGAAATATCCATAGAAGTATCTTGTCTGCTCCCAGTTCAGGGTTAAGCGGGGCTCATTGGAAAAAGCCGGAGCAGGGCTGGGCTGGGGATTAACCGCCAGGGATTTTTTACTTTGATCCTGTTCCCCCTTCCCCTGGGGCATCTCCTCTTTTAGTACCGCCTCGAATTCCGCTGCCTCCAGCGTTTCCCTTTCCATCAGGGCCTGGGCTACCCGGTGCAATTCCTCCAGGTGCTCCTGGAGTATCTTCTTGGCCCTTTCATAACAGCTATCTATGATCTTCCTGGCCTCCTTGTCGATGGCAAAGGCTATGGCCTCGCTGTAGTTCCTGTCCCTGGTTATATCCCGGCCTAGAAATACGGTATCCTGCCTCCTGCCGAAGGTGAGGGGGCCCAATTCCTCAGACATACCGAATTCGGTGATCATTTTCCTTATGAGATCGGTGGCCCTTTCCAGGTCGTTATGGGCTCCGGTGCTGATCTCCTCTAAAACCAATTCTTCCGCCACCCTGCCCCCCAAGAGCATGGTCACCTGATCCAAAATCTGGGACTTGGTGAGATAGCGCCTGTCCTCTTTGGGCAAAAGAAGGGTATAACCCCCGGCATGGCCTCTAGGTATTATGGACACCTTGTGCAGGGGGTCAGCGTTGGGCAGATAATAGCTCACCACCGCATGGCCCGCCTCGTGGTAGGCCACCAGCTTCTTTTCGTAATCGCTCATCACCCTGGACTTTTTCTCCGGCCCAGCGATTATCCTCTCTATGGCCTCTTCCAATTCGGCTATGCCTATTTTCCTCTTGTTCCTCCTGGCGGCCAAAAGGGCTGCCTCATTGACCATGTTGGCCAGATCAGCCCCGGTGAATCCAGGGGTGCGCCGGGCTAAAACTTCCAGATCCACATCTTCCTCCAAAGGCTTACCCCTCAAGTGCACCTTGAGGATAGCCTTCCTCCCCTCTATGTCGGGGATATCCACCATTATCTGACGGTCAAATCTCCCGGGCCGCAGCAGGGCTGGATCCAGGATGTCGGGCCGATTGGTGGCAGCTATCACTATTATGCCCTCGTTGGCATTGAATCCGTCCATCTCCACCAGCAGCTGGTTCAAAGTCTGTTCTCTCTCGTCATGGCCTCCCCCTAGGCCAGCCCCCCTCTGGCGGCCCACCGCGTCTATCTCGTCTATGAACACAATGCAGGGGGCGTTTCTCTTAGCCTGTTCAAAAAGATCCCTGACCCGGGAAGCGCCTACCCCGACGAACATCTCCACAAAATCGGAGCCGCTTATGCTGAAGAAGGGCACCCCTGCCTCCCCTGCCACCGCTTTGGCCAACAGGGTCTTGCCTGTCCCCGGAGGCCCGTATAAGAGAACACCTTTGGGGATGCGGGCCCCCAGTTCGTTGAATTTGCGGGGATTCTTGAGGAACTCCACCACCTCCTGCAGCTCCTCCTTAGCCTCGTCCACCCCCGCCACATCGTTGAAGGTGACCCTCCGCTTATCCGCTGTAACCAGACGGGCCCGGCTCTTGCCGAACTGCATCACCTTAGAACCGCCCCCTTGGGTTTGCTGCAGGAGGAAAAAGAACAGCCCCAGCAAAAGCAGGAGGGGGAGCAGGCTTCCCAGGAGGTTGGCCCACCAAGGGGTCTGGGGAGGGAGCTGGGTCTTGGTGGTGATCTTGTGGGCTATTAAACGCTCGGTAAGACCAGCGGAAGAGGGGACATTGGTGGTGAAACGCACGTTATTCTTCAAAACCCCTTTCACCTTGATGATATTATCGTAGGGTATGAGGGTTACCTCTTTGATCTGCCCCTCTTCTATAGCCTCATAAAAGCGGGTTACGGTCCACTCTTCCACCGGCTTATCAGTGGGCGAGGTGAGTTTTATAAAGGCCACGGTTAAAAGGACTATCAAAAGATATATGGCCAAATTTTTAAAGATTTTATCCAAAGGGATAACCTCCCTGATATTTTATGCTTTTCATGTCTTTTTATTTTAACATAGGCGAATACCCGTTGCAATTTCCCTCTTCCTGTTTATTACAAGGTTTAATTTTGATCCGCAGGGCCTTCCTGGTGGAGGAGGTTATTTTAAAATCCTCCGACAGCCTGTAACCCACCACCCAGGCTATCTTATCTCCGCTCACCAGGAGCGGTATCCTGTGCCTTTGAGGAGGGGGAACTTTGGCGTCTACAAAAAAATCTTGCAATTTCTTTTTCCCCCCCAATCCCAGGGGATGGAAATAGTCCCCCGGCTGCCAGTTCCGGATCAGCAAAGGGGGCTCCAGTTTATCCCAATCAAGCCAGGCCTCATCTGGGGATCCAAAGGCAAAAGGGGGAGAAACGATTTCCGCTTCCAGACAGATGCCTGCCTCAGGAACAGGGGTAACCCCCGGGACCTTCAAAGTATAAAGATACCGGAGCTCCTCCGGAGGAGAAGGGGGAAGGAAGAAGCGCATATGTTTTCCTTGAAATACCAGGCCAATGTTGCCCGGCCAAGTTGCTCCCCCTCCCTTTTCCGCCAGTTCCCTGGCCCTTTCCACTGCCTCAAAACCCACCGAGCTCCCCAAGGTAAGGGCCACCAAGCGCAAGACCCGTCGTTGCAAGGCTGAAGGCTGGGATAAAAACTTTTCCCGGTCCAGGATTACCCCGCCCTTTCCTTTTTGCTCCAAACATTCAGCCAGAGCCCTTTCCGCCAAAGAAGAAAGCAATTTCTCTTCTTCTTGCAGGATAACCGCGGTGCGGCTCAATACCTGGACTATCCGGGGATTGAACTCCCGGGCCAAGTAAGGTAAAAGGGCCCACCTTATCTTGTTTCTCCTGTAAACTGTATCCACGTTGGTGAAATCCCAGCGAGGGGTCAGGCCCGCCTGGCGGCAGTAATCCTCTATCTCCTGCCGGGATACGAAGAGCAGTGGCCTTATTATGTTGTCCCTACGGGGCAACATGGCTTTTAGGCCCGTAAGTCCGCTGCCCCGGAGCAGATTCAGCAGCACTGTCTCCGCCTGATCATCCGCCTGATGCCCCACCGCTATCTTTTGCCCCCCCACCCTTTCCAAAACCTCTCTCAAAAAGATATAGCGCACCTCCCTGGCCGCCTCTTCCACCGTCATCTTTTTTTCTTTCTTGTAGGCCATCACGTCCCTCTCTTCTATGGTAAAGGGCAAGCCCCACCCTTCTGCCAGGTCCTTTACAAAAAGGGCGTCCTCCTGGGCATCGGGACGCAATCCGTGATTTAGATGGGCCACGTGCAGGGCGCAATCCAGTTCTTCCCGCAGAATATAAAGGGAATGGAGCAGGGCCAGGGAGTCGGGCCCCCCAGAAACCCCCACCACTATTTTTTCCCCTGGAAGGATCAATTTATAACGGCTTATGGTGGCCCTGACGGTCTCCAGCATATCTTCTCCCCTCGAGAGGCCTTTATTGGCTCTATTTCTCTTTCGAAGGGGCTTTATCCTTCCCCTATGAGGGCCACCACCACGGTCAAATCGTCCCTGGGCCGTCCTTCTAAAAGGGCGCAAGCCTGTTTTAAAATCCGGTTGGCTATTTCCTGGGGATGGGCGGACTCCAGCCTCTGCAAGGCTTTCACACCCATCTGCCCTTTTCTTCTATCTCTCCGTGGGCCTCCAACACACCGTCGCTTACCATGACCAAAATATCCCCTTCCTCCAAATCTTCCTCCAGCCCTTCAATGCAGAAATCCTCCACAGTACCCAGGGGAAGGAAAGGGGAGGTGGGGCTGACAGTTTTAATTTTCCCCTTTCTCTTTATAAACGTGGAGCAGGCCCCACATTTGTAAAAAGAAGCCCTTCTGGCCACGGCGTCTATTATGCAGAGATCGCAACTGGTGAATATTTCTTTGGGGAAGTTTTTAAGATATAAAATCATATTTAGGGTTTTTAGGGCCATCTCCGGAGCAAAACCCGCCGAGAGCAGGTTCCCTATCAGCTCTACGGCCGCGGTGCTTATGGTATGGGCCTCTTTACCCGCGCCCATGCCGTCCGTCAGCACCGGCACCTGTTTACCCTCCTCCAGGGAAAAGGCGGCGAAGCTGTCCCCGGAAAAATTGGATCTAAATCTAACCATGTAAGCCGCCCCCAGCTGTACAGCCCAGGGGGGATCTGTCCCCTGGGGAGAAAGGGGTTCCCTTTCCATCAGGCAAACCAGATGGTCCAGGGTGCTGGCCAGCCAGTCTTTGAGGGCCCCTTGGGGATAATACCTCTCCTCGGGGACGAGGAAAGTCCGCGAGAAAGCCAGGAATTGACGGGATCTGGGGCAGCGGGATCGAAACCATTCCGGCAGCTCTGCTCTGGTTTTCAGCCCTTCAGCTCCCAACAGGTTTTGAACCAAAGCCAGCGTCTCATCCCCTTCCATTTCCCAGCACAGCTTGTGGAGGCTGCAGGTCCCGCAGACCTCTTCCCTGATCTTCTGCACGGTCAGGGCCGGACTTTCGGTGAAGTCCGAAAATTTCAAGTGCCATGATAGGCTTTTTATGGCCTCTTTTAATCTCAACAGGCCGGGTTTAGACCCTTCCTCCCTGTTCCTGGGGATGTTGAGCCACCCCTCTAACCAGCTTACCAGGGAAGGGGGGTCAAAAGAAACAGGCAAGCAGCCCCTCCCCACTCCTTCAGGGCAATCCCCTCTTGTCCCAAGAAATAAGGGCCCAGAAGGAGTTGGCTCAAAAGGAATCCTCCCAGCACCCCCAGCTTGCCCCATATCCTAAGGTAGCCCGCGGCCAACCCCACGAAAGCCAGGAGCCCTGCCAAAAGGGGAGGGGCAAACTGAGCAAGGCTGGGCAACAACCCCAAAGCCGCTCCCCAGGCAGCGCCCATACCCGCTCCCCCCGCCAAAGAGGCCAGGAGCAAGAAATAGTAGGTCAAAAGCAGCTGCCAGGAGACCCCCATGAACCTGATCCCCTGGATCCCCAGCAGAATCCCTGCGAGGAAAAGCCCTAATCCCAACATCCTTTCTTCTAACCGAGGAGTAGAGAGGGCTTCTATAAAAATCTGGGCCAATCCCCAGGACAAAAAAGCTTCGAAGAGCACCTGTATCCAACCGTAGGGAGGGGATCCCCGCAGGAGCAAGGCCAACCCCTTAACCAGGAATAAACTTGTGGGGGCCAAGAGGCTGGGATAAAAATGGGTTTTGGGCCCCTGGGGGTAAAAGGTCAGAACCATCCCCAGAAGGATAAAAACAGCCCCATTGGATATAAAGCTCCCCCATACTCCTCGATAACTGCCGGCTATGGCAGCCAGAACCGCAGGCCATATCAAGGAGGGGTTGAAGACCCCCACAAAAATACCACCAGGGAAGGCCCAAAGGGATGGAGTTCCTGCATCAGGGCAGCCCTGGAAAACAAAAAGGCCACCAGCATGGTTGCCGGCACCGTAAGCCGGAGGGAGGTTTTAAAAGCCCCTTTGGTTTCCCAGGGAAGGGCTCCTAATTTGCCAGACATAAGCCCACCGCCTTTCGCCCTTGGTTGAACCCATTATAAACCATTTATTGGCAAAATTTTGTCGGGTTGGGTCAGATAAAATTAAAGCCTCCTTTACCCTCCAGGGGGACACATGTCTTATTGATCAGATCTTCTTTGGCCTTCTTTATGTCCTGGGGTGGATTGGCGGAAGGGAGCCCTGGGTATACACCAGTTGAAGAGGCCTTTGAGATACTTAAGCTTGATGCCCATAAAAAACAACCTCCTCAGAACCACCGGACTTCTGAGGAGGCAAATCCGCCAAAAAAACTAGTTTTTCCTAAGTATGGTGGCCCGTAGGGGAATCGAACCCCTGCCGCCGGCTTGAAAGACCGGTGTCTTAACCACTCGACCAACGGGCCCCGAACTGGTGGCGGTGGTAGGACTCGAACCTACGACACTGCGGGTATGAGCCGCATGCTCTAACCACCTGAGCTACACCGCCATTGCCTTATCTATTATGACCAAAAGTTTTTTGTTTGTCAAGAACTCAACATCAACCTGGCCCCCAAGATCAATAGTACCAGCCCCAGCAGCTTTACCCAAGTGAAGGGCAGCCTTTCCAGGCCGAAAAGGCCCAGATGATCTATTAAGGAGGGCGGTGGTCACCTGCCCGGCTATGATTATGGCAGTGGCCAGGGCCACCCCCAGCCTGGGAATGGTGGCCACCACGCTGTAGGTGATAAAAACGCCCACCATCCCTCCCAGCCACAAATACCAAGGGATGGAAATCATTCTAACCAGGTCCCCTTGTCGGAAAGAAGGCAAAAGGATCATGAGCAGAAACAAGGTAGCGGTGGAATGCACCGACAGGGCGGCCTCCAAGAACCCTATAAGCTTCCCCAAAGCCGAATTCAGGGAGCCCTGAACCGCCATGGCCACTCCGGAAAAAAGAGCCAGAATAACAGCCCAGATCATGAAGAACCCCTTGTATATTTTTTGTTTAATCTCCCCCGGTTAGCCCCTTTTAATTCCTGGCAGATGACATATCTTTTAAGGGGAGGTGGTCTGCTTTGAAGGGTAAGGCCCTCTTGTGGCTGTCCCTCCTGCTCTTTTTGTGGGGAGGCCCCGAAGCGACGGCCTATGGAGCCTCTCCCCCGAGGGTTTTAGAATTTTACCCATCCGCCCATGGAAGGCCTGGAAGTTTTGGAACTGCAGATGCGCCTAGCCCGGCTGGGCTATTTCTTTGGGCCCTACAGCGGCTTGTATGACCCCTGTACCCAGAAGGCTGTGGAAAACCTTCAGCAGGATCAGGGCTTACCCGTCAGCGGCAAGGCCGATAAGATTACCTGGGAGCACCTCATAAAATCCTGCTTGCAAAAACGGCCGCCCTCACCCCCTTTTCCTTTTCCGAAGAAATAAAAAATAAAAATAGTGATCGATATGGAGCACTTCACCCTTTATCTCTACACCGATGGGGAGTTATGGCGTCATTATCCCATAGCGGTGGGCAAGGGGCGCTCCCCTTCCCCCGTAGGGGAATGGAAAATTGTGGAGAAACCCATACCCCTTGCCCCTGAACTGGGAACCCGTTGGTTGGGGTTGAACGTCCCTTGGGGAAATTATGGTATTCACGGTACCGACAAACCGTGGTCCATAGGGTGGGCTTCCTCCGGCGGCTGCTTTCGCATGTACAACGAGGATATAGAGGAAGTTTATCCCTTGATACCCTTGGGTACTCCAGTAATTGTAAAGGGCCCCTTAACCCCTATCAAAGGCCCCTTAAAACCGGGTAAGAATTCCCCTGAAGTGGTGACCCTACAGTTGTTGTTGAGAAGTAAGGGGTTTTACGTATTCGGCCCTGCCGACGGCTACTACGGGACCATGACCCAATTGGCGGTAAAACTCTTTCAATTGTATACAGGATTGGAGCCTTCAGGAACAGCGGACGCCGCCACCCTAAATCAACTCAATACCCCGCCACCGAGCGGTATAACCGTGTTCCAACCCTAGATGGTCCAATATTTTGCCCACCAGATGGTATATCAGTTCCTCGATGCTCTGGGGCCTATAGTAAAAAGCCGGCATAGGGGGCAAGATGAGGGCCCCTAGACGGGCCAGCTTTAGCATATTTTCCAGATGGATTGCGCTCAATGGAGTTTCCCTGGGCACCAGTATCAAGGGCCTCTGCTCCTTCAAAGTCACATCCGCAGCCCTCACGATGAGGTTATCGGCATAACCATGGGCTATGGCCGCCAGGGTCTTCATGCTGCAGGGGATTATTATCATCCCTTGGTGCAAAAAAGATCCGCTGGCCAAGGGGGCAGCCAGATCATCCTGGGCATAGGAGCGGGAAGCCAGGGCCTTCACTTCCTCTGGGGAGAAAGGGGTTTCCAGTTTTACGGTCTCTTCAGCCCACCGGCTTAAAATCAAATGCACCTCTGCTCCGGCCTTTTTCAAAGCCTTCAGCAATTCTATGCCGTAGAGGACACCGGTGGCTCCGGTCATGGCCACGATTAACTTCATGACTCTAAAGCCCCCTCTGACCTGGCCAATAGCACCCCCCAGAGGAGATCGCTCTCGCTGGCCCAAATACCTTCCCCCTTAAGGCCCTGAAGGATACACCATAAAATAGCAACCCCCGCCACTATAATATCGGCCCGTTGGGGTTGAAGGCCCGGGAGCCGCTTACGCTCCTCTAAAGACATGCCCTTCAGTTTGCGATACCATCTTTCCACCACCTCTGTGGGCAGATAGTGGCCGTGTACCAATTCGGGCTTATATTTCTTCAAGGCCAAATCCATGGCCGCTAGGGAAGTTATGGTACCCCCTGTGCCTATAATCCTCTCGGCTGCCTCTTTAGGTATTTTTTTCAAGATCGGTCTTAAAAGGATTTTCATATCCTCCTCCGACAGGTTTCCTTCCGTGGCCCGTATTGCCCCCAGGGGAAGGCTTACCAGCTGCAGCCCGTTTTTTTCCCAGGAAAATTCTGTGCTGCCCCCGCCTATATCCACCACCAGGGGTTTAACCTGAAGCTGGGGGAACCCGGAGAGAACCCCCAGGTAATTCAACCGGGCCTCCGTCTCCCCCCCTATCACCTTCAACCTCAATCCCAGACTTTTTTCCAAAGAGGAGAACAACAGATCGGCGTTGGGGGCTTCCCTCACGGCGCTGGTACCTACGCAGATTATATCCTCAGGCTGATAGTTGCGGGCCAAGCTCACCAGTTCCTCTACCGCTTCTACCGTCCTCTCTATAGCCCCTTTCTCCAGATTCCCCCCTTTAGCCCCACCCAGGAGCCGGGTCATCCTCAAAGTAAAAAAAAGAGGCTTTACCTTTCCCTCCTCCACCTCTCCCACCAACAGGCGAACCGAATTGGAACCCACATCTATGGCAGCATAACAAGGCATCTCAGGGCCCCCCCTAAAAAGGGTACCCCTCAGGGTACCCCATTTGTTTGGAAAGCTCCTATTTTTAAGGGACTACCACTCCGGGCGGGCTGGTCTGCGCCCACCCCTCTTGGATTCGGTGTTTTTCTTCAGGTCCTGCAAGCGTTCTTCACTTTCCTTGAGAAACTTGGCCAGCTTTTCTTCGAAGGATTTCTCCTTGACCCCTTTCCCCTGTCCTCGGCCCTGTTGATACCGGGGATCGGCTTGCTTTATGGATAGGCTGATCTTCCCTTCTGGGCTTATCCCTATTACCTTTCTCCTTATGCGATCCCTCTCCTTGATATAATCCTTAAATGTCCTTCACGTAATGATCGGCCACCTCGGATATATGCACCAATCCCTTTAAACCCCCGGGCAGCTCCACAAAGGCGCCAAATTTGGCTACCCCGCAAACTATCCCCTCCACTACAGCGCCCACCCTTACAGACATAAAACTGAAAATCCCTCCAAAATAAAAAATCTAACCCCATTATAGGCCAAGGATTAGGAGGGCGTCAATCGCTCAATCTTTAAATTCCCGTGGGGAAGATGGGGGAAGGTAGAGCTTGGCCTCCTCCGGAACCGCAGGGACTATCATCACCTCTCCGGGTTTTAACAGCCCCAGCTGTTCCCTGGCCAGCTTTTCTATGTAGCTTTCGTCCTGAAGGCGCCTCAGCTCCTCCTGCAGCCTTTCCCTTTCCGCCAGGAGGGCTTCCTTCTGCAGCCTATATTCCCTTATCTCCCCATTGATCTGTTGAAGGCCTAAAACCAGGCGAAAAAATGAAAAAAATAGGTATAAAAACACCCCCAGCAACAATATTTTGAGCCAAGGCTTCTTACTCCGTTTGCTCCCCATCCCTTTCCTCCTCCCCGAGGCCCAAGATATCCCCAGGCAACACTATGACCACCTGATACCCCTTCCCCCGGGCCCGATGGAAAAGGGTGGCCACTGTGCTCCCGTTGATATTCAGTCTCCGTGCCACCTCTTCGTTGCTCAACCCCATCTCCTTTAAAACCACTACTTGTCTCTCCCTGAAGCTCAGTTTCTCCGCTCTCCGTATCTCTATATGCACGGATTTTCCCCACCGTTATCCACTTTATATTCTCCGGTTTAAGAGGAATTCCTCCTGGGCAACCAAAAAAACAGAAGCGATGGGAAAGAACAATGGCCCTTTTTATACCGGCGCTCAACCCCCTCAACCCTTTAAGTATAAACCGGCGCACC
>DRZV01000065.1 GCA_011375465.1 Neomoorella mulderi | reverse complement strand
TAATGCCTTAAAGTCCGAACCAGACGGTTCAGGTGGCTGGCCAACAGCCCCCATTCCCCCGGCGTGTCTTCGGGAAACTCTGATTCCAGTTCTTCCCATCCCCACTGAAGCTGGCCCGTTATCTTTTGCAAAGGCTGGCTCAGCTGGTTTAGGGCAGCCCAATTGCTCAAGAGGACAGCGGCAAAGATTAGAAAAAGGGTAGCTATGAATTCCCCCTGAAACTGCCCTTCCAAGCGGGACCTCCAGTAAACGTAAGCTGATCCCAGAGCTAAAAGGGAAAAAAGAGAGGTCTGTAAGATAAATTTTCCCCTCCAGGACATGGATTTTCACTCCCTAAACAATAAAATAAAAAGGCAGCAGAAGTTTGCCTTGCTGCTGCCCTAGCCCTGGTCTGCTATGGCTTTAACTTCTCTTCTACAGATCTTATCTTGCCCTCCATGGAGGCGGGTTTATCCCTGCGATCGTCTATCCGCATCAGGGTCAAAACCCGGGCGCATCCCTGTTTAAAGGGGATCTCGTGGAGCACGGGTAGAAGGGAAAAGAGCTCCTGCAGCTCTCCTTCTATAATTGTGCCCATGGGGGTCAGCTGATATTTTATCTGGGGGAGGCGCTCAAGCTCCTTCTGTATCTCGGCAATAAAACCCGACAGGCTGGTGCTGCCTGTGCCCAAGGGGATCACGGATACTTCCATAATGGCCTTCATGCCCCTGCCCCTCAGAGATCGGCTTTCTGGCGGGAGTGTGTGGGAATCGAACCCACCGCGCCCGAGCCCATCCCGAGCGCCGACTGGATTTGAAGTCCAGGCAAGCCACCAGGCCTGATCCACCCCCACGTCCCTTATCCATTATAAAAGGGGGTTTCTAGAAAGTCAAGAAAAATTGACATAATACTACTGGCCCCCTAGATAGGCCCTCCTTATCTCTTCGCTCTTTAAGAGCTCCCGGGCACTGCCCTCCAGGACTATCCTGCCGGTGACCAGGACATAGGCCCTCTGGGCTACCTGCAAAGCCATATGGGCGTTCTGTTCCACCAGCAGGATGGTGGTTCCCTGGCGGTTTATCTCCTGGATAATGCGGAAGATCTCCCTAACCAACATGGGAGCCAGGCCCATGGAAGGTTCATCCAGGAGCAAAAGTCGGGGTCTGGCCATGAGGGCCCGGCCTATGGCCAGCATCTGCTGCTCTCCTCCGCTTAAGGTGCCTGCCAGCTGCCTCTGCCTCTCCTTCAAACGGGGAAAGCGCTCAAAAACCTCCTCCATACGGGCAGAAATCTCCCCCTTGTCCTTGACCAGGTAGGCCCCCAGCTCCAGATTTTCCCTTACAGTCAGACGGGAAAAAACCCTCCGCCCCTCCGGGACCAGGGCAATCCCCTCCTTCACCAGAAAGGGGGCGGGCAAACCCGTGATATCCCTTCCCTGATAGTAGATGGCCCCCTTTTGGGGTTTTAGGAGGCCAGCTATGGTGAGGAGGGTAGTGCTCTTTCCAGCGCCGTTGGCCCCCACGAGGGTTACTATCTCCCCCCTGCACCTTTAGGTGAATTCCCTTAAGGGCGTGGATGGCTCCGTAATAGACGTGCAGGTCCTCCACTTTAAGGAGCAAAGTCGTTCACCTCTTGACCCAAATAGGCTTCGATGACCTGGGGGTCGTTTTGGACCTCCTCTGGGGTTCCCACCGCTATCAGGCGCCCATAATCCAGGACATAGATGCGCTGACACAACCCCATGACCAGGGACATGTCGTGTTCTATCAGGAGCAAGGTTAAGGCGAACTCCTCCTTCAACCATTTTAAAAAAGCCATGAGCTCCCTGGTCTCTTGAGGATTCATGCCGGCGGCCGGCTCGTCCAGAAGTAGGAGACGAGGCCGGGCTGCCAGGGCCCGGGCTATCTCCAAACGCCTCTGCTCCCCATAAGGGAGGTTCCGGGCTTTTTCATGTTTATAGGGCTCTAATCCAAACATTTCCAACAGGAGCTGGGTTTCCCTGGCTATTTCCTCTTCTACCCGATGGAAAGGGGGTAACCGCAACAGGGCCACCCCTAGGCCGTAATTCCTATGCCAGTGTTGGGCGATGCGGATATTATCCCAAACCGTCAGATCCCCAAAAAGGCGTATATTCTGGAAAGTGCGGGCTATGCCTAAACGGGTGATCTTATGGGGTGGCAAACCCACGATGTCTTGGCCCCTAAACCTTATGGACCCCCTAAGGGGTCTATACATGCCGGTCAGAAGGTTGAAGAGGGTGGTCTTACCCGCCCCATTGGGGCCGATTATGCCTATGAGATCACCCTCCTCCACCTGCATGTTTATGTTTAAAAGGGCCATGAGCCCTCCAAAGGCCATGCTCAGGTTTTCAACTTCCAGCAGGGCCACGGGCTTCCCCCCTCTTCTCCAGCCACCTGGCCAGGCTCCATTCCCTTCTGCCCATCAAGCCCTGGGGCCTGAAGATCATCACCAAAATCAGGAGCAAGGAATATATAATCATCCGGAACTCCGCCAAATCCTGTAAAAGGGCGTTTAGAAGGGTTATACCCATGGCAGCCAGCACTGAACCGGTGATGCTTCCCAGGCCCCCTAAAACCACCATTACCAGGACGTCAAAAGAACGGAAAAAGCTGAAAGAGGAAGGCTGTATGAGGTAAAAATAGTGGGCATACAGACCCCCTGCCAGACCAGCAAAAAAGTCCCCCAGGGAGAAGGCCACCACCTTGTAGTAAGTGGTGTTGATCCCCACGGTCTCTGCCGCTATTTCATCTTCCCGGATGGCCAGGCAGGCCCGTCCGTGGGTGGAATTCACGAAATTCATCACCCCCAGCAGGGTGAGGACAAGAAAGCCATATAGCCAGGTCCAGGTGGTAAGGCGGGGGATCCCCAGAAGCCCGGCCGCACCCCCAACATATTCCACATTGTTTAAAATGCCTCGGATAATTTCCCCAAAGCCCAGGGTGGCTATGGCCAGGTAATCCCCTTTAAGCCTCAGGGTGGGCAATCCCACCAGGAGCCCCGCCAGGGAGGCGGCCAGCCCTCCCAGGATGAGGCTCAACAAAAAAGGCTGGTGGATTTTGAGGGTTAACACGGCAGCTGTATAGGCGCCAACAGCCATAAAACCCGCATGTCCTAGGGCCAGCTGCCCGGTAAAACCCACTATGAGGTTCAGGCTTACCGCCAAGATTATGTTTATCCCCATCATCATGAGGGTGATCTGCTGAAAATCGCTTATCAGTCCTGCCCCCAACAGGCCCTGGATTAAAACATAGGGAAGGAGCAGGGCTACTAACCGCCAGAAGATATATTTACCCTTTGCCACCGGTTACACCTTCTCCACCTGGTTTTTGCCCAAAAGCCCTGAAGGTTTAAAAAGGAGGATCAAGATGAGGAGCAGGAAAACGATGGGATCCCTCATCCTGCTGCTCCAATATCCGCTCACCAGGGCTTCCAGAAATCCCAGGGAGAAACCTCCCAGAACCGCCCCCGGGATGAGCCCGATGCCCCCCAGCACCGCGGCTATAAAGGCTTTAAGCCCAGGCATGATCCCCATTAGGGGGTCGATGGCGTTGTAATAAAGCCCCAGGAGGACGCCGGCCACAGCGGCAAAGGCCGACCCCAGGGCAAAGGTAAAGGAAATGGTTTTATCCACGTCTATACCCATCAGCCGGGCGGCATCGGCATCGTCAGCCACCGCCCGCATAGCTTTACCCGTCTTGGTCCAGTAAACAATATACTGCAAAAATAAAAGCAGGATGCCTGTAACGGCCAGGATCGTCACCTGGAAGGTGGTGACGGTAAAATCTATACCCCCCAGAGAGATGGAGAGGGGGCGGTTTAAAATCAGGCCCGGGGGATAGGAACGGATTTCCGGCCTGAAGAGCAAGAGCCCGCTGTTTTCTAAAAACAGGGATACCCCTATGGCGGTTATCAGGGCGGCCAATCGGGGTGCTCCCCTGTGCCTCAAAGGCCTATAGGCTACCCTTTCGATCAGTATGCCCAGAAGGGCTGTACATCCCATGGCCAGCAGGAAGGCCCACCAGATGCTCAGCTTTAAAAAGACCACCGCAGCGAAACCCACATAAGCCCCCACCATCAAGACGTCTCCATGGGCGAAATTTATCAGCTGGATGATGCCGTAGACCATGGTATAACCTAGCGCCACCAGGGCGTAGATGCTGCCTAAGGAAAGGCCATTTACCAATTGCTGCAAAAACCCAGCCATGGGTTCCATTCCCCCGTGCTTAAAAATCCAGTGGAGGGGAATATCCCCCCCACTGTCAACACCCTAAGATTTAGGGAGTATCTTTTTCACCAGAGATTGTTTGTCCTCCCTCAGGGCCACGATGGTCACTTCTTTTATGGGGTTATGATTGGCATCGAAGCTCATCCTGCCGGTAACCCCTTGAAAATCTTTGGTCTGCTCCAGAGCGTCGCGGATGGCCTGGGGATCTGCTTTGCCCGCCCTATTGATGGCATCGGCCAAGAGATAGGCGGCATCATAGGCGGTGGCGGCAAAGGCCTCGGGATCTGTACCATATTTTTCCCTATAGGCCTTGACAAAGGCCTGCACCTTGGGATCGGGATCGGCGATGGTGTAATGGTTGGTGTAATATATATCATTCAGGTTTTGGGGGCCTCCAGCCAGCTCCACCAGTTTGGGGGAATCCCATCCATCTCCCCCAGCATGGTGATGGACAAGCTCAGCTCCCGGGCTTGGGCCACTATCTTTCCTGCCTGGGGGTAATACACGGGCAGATAGAGTATATCGGCCCCTGTCTCCTTGATTTTGGTCAGGTGAGGCCGGAAGTCGGGTTCCGTCCCGGTAAAGCCCTCCTCCGCCACTATAGTGCCTCCCCTTTTCTGGAACTCCCCTTTGAAGACCTGGTAGAGCCCTTTGCTATAGTCGCTGCTCACGTCATAAAGGATAGCTGCCTTCCGCTTGCCCAGATCGGAAAAGGCGAATTCCACCGCGGCCATAGCCTGGTAGGGATCGATGTAGCAGGTGCGGAAAACATAGGGACGGACCTTTTTAGTTGCAGGGTCCACCGTTACGTCGGGATGGGTGGCGGAAGAATTGACCAGGGGAATCTTCTTCTCCGAAGCTACGGGAATAACCGCCAGGGTATTCCCGGAGGTGGCGGGTCCCATAAAGGCCACCACTTTGTATTGATCCGCCAGGCGGGTGGCCACAGCCATGGCTTCTTCCCTTTTATTGGCATTATCCAAGACTATAGGGTTGATCTTCTTGCCGCCCAATACTCCTCCCTTGGCATTGATCTCCTCAAAGGCCAACATCAGGCCGTTTTTAGAGCTGTTGGCATAGGTGGCCACCTCACCTGTGAGTTCATAGTTGACCCCTATGTTGATGGTGTCTCCCTGGGTCTCAGTCTTCCCCTTCCCGCAGCCTACAGTTACGGCCAGCAGGAATAAAGCCATCAAAAATACCAGGCCCAGCTTCTTGAAGGAATCCGTAGAAACCCCCTCTTTTTTTGTTTTGATTATATAAACCCTGGCCAAAAGGGGTGTCAATCATCCTAGGATTATCCGCTTATCCCCTATCCTCTTGGTCACCTTGATCTGGTCCAGATACTCCAGGAGGGGCAGGACGTATTTTCTGGAGCTCTGCAGGAGATCCCGGGCTTCCCCTAGAGTGAAAGGCCCCCCCTTGCCCAACCCTTTGATCTTATCTATGGCTTCCTGTAGGGCCTCCCGGTGCCAGCAGAACTCTTCCCCTACCCTCACCAGGACCCCTTCCCTCACCAGATAATGGATTATCTCTTCCAGCTCTTCCCTCTTCACGTTGAAATGGGCCGCCGTCTCCTCCAGGGTGGGAGGCTGCCACCAGGCCTCCCGGTAGTAGCGGGTTAAGGAACGGGCGAGATCCTCCTGGTCAGGGGAAAGCTGGGGCTTAAACTGGGGCAGGGCGCATAGGCCACCGGACAGGATAACCCTGCCCTCCTGTTGCCATCTCTCCAGGAGGGTCTGGAAGATGCGGGGGGAAAGCCTGGAGAAGTGGCGGCTCCGGAGCTCCTCCTTAGACAACCCTGGGCGGAGAGGATATTGTTGGTGGAAGTCCCGCAGGGATCTCTCCGCCACCTGCCACCACTCTTCGTACCTGGCGGGATTTAAGGCGTAGACCTCGTTATCCCCCTCCAGGATTATGATCTTGCCCTTTTGGGCCTCCTCCTTCAGGAGATCCTTGACGTCCTCCCGGGTGAGGGCCAGCCGGGTGGTCAATTCGCTGCCGGAGAGGATACCTCTCCCCTCCTGAAGGAGCTGTTCTAGGATCTCGGCCGGAGTACCTTCCCGCCGTTTTTCTAAGGAGAGCAAAATCTTTTCGTCAAAGCGCTTATGCCATGAAGGCAGGGGATCTATCACCACGCCCCCCCCGATGGTCTGGAGAGGGGAGTAGCTGCGCAGTATAAACCTATCCCCCCGGCTGGCCACCACCGGTTCTTCCAGCTGGAGCTGCACCAGGGCCTCCTCCCCTGGCCGCATCTCCTCCCTATCCAATAGGACTATCCTCCCCATGGCCTCCCCTGTACCCAGGTAAAAGCGTATGCGGCTCCTGTTGGGCAGGGGCCGGGCTTCCTTCAGGAGCCTGAAGCTGGCGTCTATTCTCCTGGTGGGGCGTAGAACCCCGGGGGTAAGGAGGGTGCTGCCCCGCTCCAGAGTCTCCTTTTCTACGCCCGTAAGGTTCACCGCTACCCTTTGGCCAGCCAGGGCCTCCTTGACGTTCTCCCCGTGCACCTGCAGGTTGCGTACCCTGGTCAGAAGCCCCTGGGGCTGGATTTCCAGCTCATCCCCCAGATGGATGGTACCTGACCAAAGGGTGCCGGTGACCACAGTGCCGAAACCGGTGATGGTGAAAACCCTGTCTATGGGCAACCTCACCCAACCGTGGGGGGAGCGGGGAGGGGTCTGGGATGCCAATTCCTCCAAAACCCGCAAAAGATCAGGGACGCCCTCTCCCGTCAGGGCGGACACCGGCACAATGGGCGCCCCCTCCAGAACAGTCCCCTTTACCGCCTCCCGGACCTCTTCTTCCACCAGCTCCAGCCATTCTTTATCCACCAAGTCGATTTTATTTAAAACTATAAGGCCTTTTTTCACCTTTAGAAGATCGATGATAGCCAAATGCTCCCTGGTCTGGGGCATTATCCCTTCGTCAGCCGCCACCACCAACATTACCAGGTCCATACCCCCCACGCCCGCCAGCATATGATGCACAAAGCGCTCATGTCCCGGCACGTCCACCAGGCCCAAGCGCCGACCGCTGGGAAGCTTCAAAGGGGCAAAGCCCAGAACTATGGAGATCCCCCTTTTTTTCTCCTCTTTTAAGCGGTCAGTATCCACCCCGGTCAAAGCCTTTACCAAAAGGGTTTTACCGTGATCCACATGTCCCGCAGTGCCCACAATTATGAAACCCATGGCGTTTTCCCCTTTTCCAGGTAAGGTTATCCGCTAGGTCAAGGCTGCCAGCAGGGCCCGGGCCAGCTCCTCTGCCTCCCCAGGTAAGATGGTCCGGACATCCAGAATAAGGGTGTCCTCCTGGATGCGCGCTATTACAGGGGGATCGGTCTGCCGGAGGCGTTCCGCCAATAGGGAAGCCGAGATATCCGGGCACCGGAGGGCCAGGCCAAAGGAAGGCAGCTCCAAAAGGGGCAAGGATCCCCCTCCTGCCTGAGAGGTGATGCTCCTCACCTCCACCTGGGCCCTTTCCCCCAGGACAGAGCTCAGCAGGCCGTGTAGCTCTTCCGCCCGCCGCTTGAGGGAAGACAGATCGGCTGTCAAGGCAGCCAGGGTGGGTATCTCCCGGATGGCCTGTCGGGGATTCCTATAAGCCCTCAGGGTGGCCTCCAGCCCCGCCAAGGTCAGCTTGTCGATACGCACTGCCCTGGTTAAGGGATGACGGGCGATTTCGGCTATCAGTTCCCGTCTGCCCAATATTATCCCCGCCTGAGGGCCCCCCAGGAGTTTGTCCCCGCTAAAGGTGAGGATGTCCACCCCCTGCTGGATCTCCGCCTGAACCGTAGGCTCATCGGTTATTCCGTACTCCTCCAGGTTGACCAGAAAGCCGCTGCCCAAATCCTCCATAACAGGGAGGCCGTATCTCCGGCCCAGTTCCACCAGCTCAGCCGTGGCCACTTCCTGGGTGAAACCCAAAATGCGATAGTTGCTGGTATGGGCCTTGAAGAGAAGGGCGGTATCGGGGCTTATGGCTTTTTCATAATCCCTGAGGTAGGTCTTGTTGGTGGTGCCCACTTCCACCAGCTTGGCCCCGCTCTGGGCCATAACTTCTGGGATCCTGAAGGAACCCCCGATCTCTATCAGCTGGCCCCGGGATACTATCACCTCCCGGCCTGAGGCCAGGGCCGAAAGGCAAAGCAACACCGCCGCCGCGTTGTTGTTCACCACCAGGGCGTCCTCTGCGCCGGTGATCTCCTGCAACAGGCCCCTCACGTGATCATAGCGGTATCCCCGCTTTCCCGTCCTGAGGTTAAACTCCAGGTTGGTATAACGGCTGGCGGCCTTCACTATGGCTTCCACCGCCTCGGCGGACAGGATAGCCCGGCCCAGATTGGTGTGCAGCACAGTTCCGGTGGCATTTATTACCGGCCTGAGGCTGCTCCGGTGCAGTTCTTTGAACTTGGCTTTTATCTCCTCCACCAGGACTTCCAAGGTGGGCAGAAAATCGCCCCCTGCCAAGATCTTCTGCCTCCATCCGGCCAAAACCCGCCTTATGGCTTCCACCAGCAGTCTATGATCCTGTCGGGCCCATTCCTCCAGGGAGGGATGTTTGGCCAGCTGATCCACCGCTGGAAGTTGCCTCAAAAGGCTCTCCTTGTCTCCCATTGAACTACCCCCAATGTAAGAATAGTTCAAGATATTTCTACGATAATTATATATCCTTGAGGGAAAAAGATAAAAACCCCTTACCGCTGGGGGATAGGGTTCAGGGCCTCTGGCCGGGGTAAGGGTTCCCATATATCCATACCTCCAGGGGTGAATTTCCTCCGCTGCCCCTCTATCAAAATCTGCACCCTGCTCACTTGGGGGAAATCGGTTAAGGTGAAGAGCAAGGAATTTATAAAGCAGATCTCCGCGGTGTGGCCTCCCCCATATCCAAAGGCCTCGGAAGAGAGATCCACCACTGCTGTACTACCCTCTAAATGGAAAGCCAGCAGCCGGGTGCCCGGCCATACGGTCCTGCTCAAACCGCTGCCAGGAGGAGGGCCTGCCAACAGGGCTAAAACCGCCCCTTTAGGACCTTCCCCTCCCACCGGAGGCACGGTGACCGGTATCAAAAACAAGGCCTGGGGATCTGCAAAGTAAACCTGGACCCCTCTATTTTGCCCTGGTGGCAGGAGATCGTTTATGGAGGAAGGCCGGGATAAGGGCTCCCCCACCGGTACCCCTCCTATGGAATCCAGCTTTTCCCCCTCCACCAACACCTGTACCCTTTTGACCCCCTCCAATTCGGTCAAGGTAAGGACCAGGGACTTTATGGCCCTTTCCGCCTGATCTTTTCCCATGTGCAACACTTCCCGGGTGAGGTCCACGTAAACCGTTTCCCTGTCCTCCAGGGTGAATACGTCCCGCAGCTTGACCCCTTCAGGAAATGCCCGTTGGAGCCCTTCTGCAGATATACCCGCCAGTAATCTCTCCACCGCCGATTTGGCCACCTCCCTGGTGGGGGTTAACTTAAGGGTCACAGGAACTAAATAGGCGCCGTCCTGGGACAGATAATAGAGCAAGACCGACCGGCGCTCCCCTTCACACAAGAGGGGCCTGCGTACCCCGGCTCTCTCCTTTACCCTATCCCTTTCATTTTGGGTTCTGGTCTGACAGGAGGTGACAAAAAAGGGGGAGAGGGCTAAAAGCAAGACCGTCACCAACAGCCCAAAAAGGTGCCCTTTGGAAGCTTCGGCCTTCAAGGATTGCTACCTCCTTTTTCAAGGCTGCCATCCCTTTTCGACAAAAAAGCAGAGTCTTCCTGCTAAAAGACCATATCTAGTAATCCCCATAGCAATAATATTAGCAAAAATATGCCTATATATCCAAACAGAGGATAAACCCAGACTATCAGGCTGGTAAATCCCAAGCAGGCCAGGGGATATATAAAGAGCAGAAGCAGGAGAGCCCAACCTTCAGGGCTAAAGGGGAAGAGGGATTGAAGCCGGGTCACCAGACCGTAGAGATTGGCCGCGGCTGTGGTGGTCATGGCCAGCCATAGGGCCAGGGCGTAAACGGGATAGAGGTAAGGGGCCCTTTTACCCACCAGGGCCAGAAGGGGGAGCGGTTCTGACAGCACTTCCGGATGTGACTTCAGTACCTCCACCAAGAGGTGAGCTAAAATCGCCATTAACCCCGCCCCCATCGCCGCTCCCTTGGGCCCGCCGTAGCAAGGGGGTAGAGTGGATAAAATCACAGCTGCAAACAGCAGGTTGTAGGCCACATAGAGCAGGGCATTGATACCCCAGCATGGGCTCACAAGGCCCCGGGGGTTCAACTCCAGAGGTTCAGCAGGAGGGCCGGTGGTGTGGAGCAGATAGAGGCTAACCCCGGTTATTATCAGCATTTTTATGGGTACCAGGGCGTAGTTGATCCCCATGAGACCCCTCCCCCCTCCCCTGCAGCTCAGAAAGCTCAAAAACATGCAGGGAAGCATGCCCAGGGGAAGGGGAAGAGAAAATACGTCCTGCATCACCGTGCCGCTGCCCGCCAGCATGATGGCGCAGCTCATAAATAAAAAGAGGCTGGTCAAGCAATCCGCCGTTTCCCCTAACCTGCCCAGGAGGTGCATCCACAAGTCCCTATAGGAAAAAGACCCCAGCTTTAAAGCCAGCGAGCGGAGGCTGGCTGTGAAAAACACCAGAAGGCAGCCCATGAGGAGGACCCCCTAAGGCTCCTGGATCCAGCACCCACGAAAAATTGAACCAATTCCTGGCCGGAAGTGAAACCCGCCCCCGCCAGGCAGCCCATGAGGGCCAGGGCCACGGCTCCTTCGCGCTTTAGAATATCAACACCCCCTGTCTATAACTATGACCGGAGGGACGGGGATAGTATAGAACTGTTAAAAAAGAACATACTGTAGACAAACCCCTTTTAGGAGGAGATGATGATCCGCATCCCCCAGCCCCTACGCCCGGAAAAAATAGGATGTCACCATCAAGACCCCCAGGCTTCCATCCTGCTGGGAGAGGGGCTTTTCGGATTTCTCAAGGATTCTCCCGGAACCCCGGTGATCCTCTGTATAGGCACCGATCGCTCCACGGGAGATGCTTTGGGACCCCTGGTGGGGACCATGTTAAGCCAACATTCCCTGCGGGCGGCCGTTTACGGTACCCTTAAGTCACCGGTACATGCCACCAACCTCCAGGAGACCTTGGCCTCCGTATACAGGGAACAGGAAAATCCCCTCATCATAGCCGTAGACGCCTGCCTGGGAAAATTGGAAAATGTGGGCTACATACTGTTGGGCTCAGGGCCCTTGAAACCAGGGGCGGGGGTAAACAAGGATTTACCCCCTGTGGGAGATATACATTTTACAGGCGTGGTCAACGTGGGGGGTACATGGAATACCTGGTGCTTCAGAATACCCGCCTTTATCAGGTAATGGAAATGGCTTCCAAAATAGCCCAAGCCGTGCTCTACGCCTTTCAGCTCCTGGAAGGAAAAGGACGGGGGTCGATCAAGATGGCTTCCGCTTCTGAAAGCGGCTCAATATTTCCTTTACCTCCTCATCGGTGATCTGGCGGAAATCCAGGTAAAATTGCCCCACGGCATAAAAGGGTTCAGGGGTATAGAGACATATCAGTTCATCCACCTTGGATCGCAGCCAGGCCGCCGTGTCAGGAGGCGCCACAGGTACCGCCAGAATAACCCGTTGGGGCGGGGCTTTCTTTACGTACTCCACAGCCGCGGCGGTGGTGAGGCCAGTGGCTACGCCGTCGTCCACCACGATCACCGTCCTGTCCTTAAGGGGAGGCAGATCTTCCCTCCCCCGGTAGGCCTTCAATCTCCTTTTTATCTCCAATCTCTCCTGTTCCACCAAAGGCCAGATGTCTTCAGGAGAAAGGCGGAGGGCTTCCATGACCTCCATGTTATAGAGAACAGTCCCATCGGGGGCCACCGCGGCCACGGCCAGTTCTGGATTGGCAGGCAAGCCCACTTTACGGGGGATAACCAGATCCAGTTCCCCACCTAGAGCCTCTGCCACCGGCTCCGCCACCACCACCCCTCCCCGGGGTATGGCCAGAATTATGGGATGGCTGTCCTTATAAAGGGCCAGCCTTTCCGCCAGCCTTCTCCCAGCCTCCAGGCGATCTTTGAAGAGCATGATATATCCCCCTTAGATTATCTGCCCTTCGGTCTCTAGACCTAAAGCCTGAGCCAGGGCCTGCTCCTCCTCCTGGCTCAGGCGTATGAGGGGACGGCCCTTCTGGACAGGCTTTAGAAAGACCCTGGTCTCATCCCGGGCGTAGATGCTGGTGAGGATAAACCCTTCCCCCTCCTGGTTCAACAGGGCTAGAGCAAAGCTCAAGTCGTTGCTCCCCTCCTGGAAGGCGTTAAAGCGCACCATGCCCACCCGGCTGAAGCACCGGGACAGCTCCGTTTTTATATCAGCCAGGACCTCTTCCAGCCTTTCTATGGTCTCCCTCACCTCTTTTACATCTTTAAACCTCTCCAGGGCAGAAGCCAAATCCATTTCCTGCCCCGTTTCCAGCAACCTGCGCATCCTCGCTTTAAGGTAGTTCAATTCTGACCTCAGCAGAAAGAACCCCAATATCAACATCAGCTGCAACCCTGCCAAGATCAAGCAAAAATAGAGCTGATAGGCCTGCCAATCCATAGAATTCCCCCTAAAGGAATTAAAAATCCCTGGGCTTACAGATTATCTCTTTTATCTTGGTGGCGAAGAATTCCCTGGAGTGGGCCGGTTGGATCACCAGGGCGGTATCCAGCCCTTCCCGGGTCCCGCCCAGAGATACCACCTCCCTGCCGTAGGGGATAAGGCCGGCGTCCAAGGCCATAATCGCCACCTCGACCCCCACCTTGACCCCTTCCCCCAAAAGCCTCAGGGTATAGGCTATGATCTCTGCAGGGTAAACCCCTTGAAAGGCGAAGCGCAGAGCCCTATCCAGACCCCCCATGAGATGGGTGGTGGTGAGGATCTTCATCCCCGCCTCCTGAAGCCTCCGCCGCACCTCTTCGGGCATCTCCATCTTCCCGGGTTCCTTAAAACCCGCCTGGTGGGTCACACATACCAGGTTCCATTCCTCTTCCGGTGACAGCTCCTTTAATAAAAGAGAAGCGCTGTACCCGGTAACCGAAGGGAGCACCACATCTTTTATGCCCAATTCCCTGGCCCTCTTCAAGGCCAAGCTAAGGGTGGGTTGGGTTAATTCCTTTCCAGCTGAAGGCCAGTAGGTAGCCATCTTATCCCTCCTCTGCAGATCCTTTAAACATCATACCTCTCCTTCATCTGGCAAATCCTCTGATAAGTGGGCGGATCCACCTTGGCTAAAAAATCGAGATCCAGCCTTGCCATGAATTCCTTTAGGGATCTGCCCCTCACCATCCACTGATAATAGAAACGGCCTCCGTGGAAGTAGGGTCCGTACAGGCGGGACCCGGGCACCGCCTCCAAGAGCCATTGAAAGAGGGCCTCGTGTCTTCCATGCATGCGCAGGGTTATTTGGGCCTGCCTGCCATCTCCGCCGAAATGGCCTTCACCTATCAGGAGGCCGGTGATCACCCCTTTTATAAACCCTTCCGGGAGATTCTGTTTCACTGTCAAGTTTCCCGTGAAACCCCCTAAAGATCTTTCCTCTTCCAGGGGCGGAAACCTTCTAGAAAGAGAGCAGCAGGCTCAACAGCCGCTCCCGCTCCTCGGGGCTGTGAAAGTAAATCTCGATTTTGCCCCTTTCCTGGCCCTTGAGCCGCACCTTGGTACCCAAATGGCCCTGCAGGCGCTCTTCCAGATGTCTTATCTCCGGGGTTTCCCCCGGTTCCCTCCCTTTCTTGGGACCCCTCTCCCCCTGGGAGGCCATCTGTTTGGCCAAAGCTTCTGCCTCTCTGACGGTCATCCCCTCCCCGGCTATTCTGGAGGCCAGATTTTGCTGGAGATGGGGGTCCTTCAAAGACAGAAGGGCCCGGGCGTGTCCTGCCGTTATGCTCCCTTCCTGGAGCATCTTCTGAACTTCAGCGGGCAATTGCAACAGGCGCAGGGCATTGGCTATGGCGGGCCGGCTTTTCCCCAGCCTCAGGGCCAACTCCTCCTGGGTAATCCCAAACTCCTGTATCAAAATCTGATAGGCCCTGGCCTCCTCTAAGGGGGTCAAATCCTCTCTCTGAAGATTCTCGATCAGGGCCATCTCCGCCGCTTCTCTGGGGGCCAGTTCCTTTACTATGGCGGGTATCTCTTTTAGGCCTGCCATTTTAGAAGCCCGCCAGCGCCTTTCCCCGGCCACTATCTCATACTTTCCCGGCTCCAGGGGCCTTACCACTATGGGCTGGATGAGGCCATGGGTTTTGATGGTGGCTGCCATCTCCTCTAAGCCCTCCTCTTGGAAATCCTGACGGGGCTGGTAAGGAGCGCCCACTATCTGATCTATCGGTATCTTCATCACCTGAGGCTCTCCGGAGGGCGCTTCTGGCGGCAGGAGGGCTCCCAATCCCTTGCCCAGACCCCTTTTAGCC
>DRZV01000072.1 GCA_011375465.1 Neomoorella mulderi | reverse complement strand
GTCTATATCAGCTCTTTCTAGGAGCTTTCGATAATCCTGATATATTTCTATGTTATTTATCTTTACATTTTTTATATTTTTTTTGTCCAACAATAGCTCTATGTATCTTTTTTTTAACAATTCCGCTTTTTTAATTTCCAAATCACACAGTGCAACTAATTCTGCATTATCATGATTATTTACTAAAGCTTCAATATGTTTAAAAGAAATTCTGCCACAACCAATCAATCCAAACCTCAATTTTTCCTCCATTTTATCACCTACAGCACTTCTATTTTTTCTCTTAATTCTTTTACATTTTTTGTGGCATTTCTTGTATCAAAGACAAATTTTGCTGTTTTCACTATATGCTCATAATCATACTTTGTGTGGTCTGTTGTAATTACAACGAGGTCAGAGGAACTTAGTAAATCATCAGTTAGGTTCTCTGAATAATACAATTTGCCATTGTGTTTGAACTTAGGCACATGTGGATCGTTATATTTTACTTCTGCCCCTTCTTTTTCTAATATTGAAATTATCTTCAGAGCTGGTGATTCTCTTATATCATCTATATCTTTTTTATAGGCTACTCCTAAAAGGAGTATGGTTGAACCGTTGATAGGCTTTTTGAATCTATTTAAAATCCTTGAGATACGCTCTACTACAAATTCTGGCATGTAATTATTTATTTCACCTGAGGTTTCAATAAGCCTTGTATGATAGTCATATTCTCTTGCTTTCCAAGCGAGATAAAAAGGATCTATAGGAATGCAATGGCCACCAAGTCCTGGACCGGGATAAAAAGCCATGAAACCGTAGGGTTTGGTCTTTGCTGCCTCAATTACTTCCCATACATCTATACCCATGCGATGACATATAATGGCCATTTCATTAGCTAAAGCTATATTGATATTTCTAAAAGTGTTTTCATATATTTTTGCCATCTCTGCTACTTTGGGACTCGATACTTCAAACACTTCACTTTCAAGGACATTTCTATAAAGAGCAGCAGCAATTTTTGTACACTGCTTTGTGACGCCGCCTACCACTTTAGGGGTATTTTTTGTATTGTACTGCTTGTTACCAGGATCTACTCTTTCAGGAGAATAGGCTAAAAAATAGTCTTCGCCACATATCAGGCCAGTTTCATCTAAAATAGGTTTCACTACTTCTTCAGTAGTGCCAGGATATGTGGTGCTTTCAAGCACGACCAACATGCTTTTATGCAAATATTTCGCTATTTCCTTGGTAGAGTTAGTTATGTAAGATAAATCAGGCTGTTTATTTTTATCAAGAGGGGTGGGAACACATATCGCTACTGCATCCACATCTTTTAAAAAAGAATAATCATTTATGGCTGTTAATCTCCTTTGCTTAACTACTTCTTTCAGATCTCCATCCAATATATCACCAATGTAATTTATACCATTGTTTACCTTTTCCACCTTGTGCTCCTGAATATCGAATCCTATTACTTTGTACCCTGCTTTTGCCTTTTCCACCGCAAGAGGTAATCCTACATAGCCCAACCCTATTACTCCTATTACTGCTCTTTTGGTCTCTATTTTGTACAAAAGCTCATAATAGGTACTATTAAATTCTTTCTCCTTCTCCACAATCTCAATCTCCTTTGTTTACAATTTTGCGTAGCACTTTACTGACATAGTTGATCTCCTCATCAGTGATTTCAGGGTACATCGGTATGGCAAAAATTTTCCTACATACTTTTTCAGCAACTGGCAAGTCGCCTTCTTTGTAGCCCAAGTTAATATAAGCTTTTTGGAGATGTAGGGGTATAGGATAGTATATCCCTGTTGCAATGCCATTTTCTTTCAATTTTTCTATTAAAAATTCTCTTTTTTCGCTTTGTATGCAGTACAAATGATATATATGTTTCACCTCTGGCGATTTATCTGGAGTTTTGATAACATCTGATAAATCTTTTAATAGTTCGTTATATTTATTGGCGGTACTAATTCTTTGATTGTTCCATACATCAAGATATTTCAATTTTACTCTTAAAACTGCGGCCTGTAGCTCATCGAGTCGGCTATTATACCCAATTTCTTCGTTATAATATTTCTTTTTACTGCCGTGTTTTCTGAGCATGTCCACTTTTTCGGCTAAATCTTTATTATCAGTCACCACCATTCCTCCATCGCCATAACCACCTAAATTCTTCGTAGGAAAGAATGAAAAGCAGGCGGCATCTCCAAAAGTGCCTACTTTCTGTCCTTTATACTCTGCCCCTATTGCTTGACAGGCATCTTCAATCACGTATAAATTGTATTTCTTGGCAATTTGCATGATTTTGTCCATATCACAGGGTTGTCCAAAGATATGTACTGGTAAGATGGCTTTTGTTCTTTCAGTAATTTTTTCTTCTATCAAATCGGGGTTTATGTTGTAAGTATCTGGATCTATATCAACAAAAACCGGGGTAGCGCCTACCTGAGAAACTGCTTCTGCTGTTGCGAAAAAGGTAAAAGGAGTTGTTATAACTTCATCTCCTGGCCCAATACCAAGAGCTCTTAGTGAGAGCACCAAAGCATCTGTTCCACTTGCTACACCTATTGCGTATTTTGCACCCAAATATTCTGCTATTTCCTTTTCAAAGGCTTTTACTTCTGGCCCCAGGATATATTGGCCATTTTCTAAAACTTTTTCTACTGCCCGATTTATTTCGTCTTTTAAACTTTTATCATGATGCCTAAACCCTCTCTAGAAATTTTGGGGTTCCTTAAAATTCTGCCTCCTCCATCCAACTGTACTAAATTATGATTCCTCACCATTAACCTTTTTTCCTTCATGATGAAAAAATAGTTCAAAAGCCATTTTATTTTCATCCAGCTGGCAAAATCAGAAAACCCCCTAAAAAACCTGCTTTTAAGGGGGCCGTCGGCTTTTTATATAATGAATTTAAGCCCTGGAAAGAAAGCTGGCCTTAGCTTTTTTCCAGCCGGTTTGGGCCAACCATAGGAAATGTTCCCGTATCTCCCCATCCACCGCCAGCACGAAAAGGAGGCTCCCCAGGAAGGACAGCACCAGGCCTAAAAATCCACTACTCACAAACCGATAGATCAAAAAGGCCACTCCGGTAGCCCCCAGGCCCACTCCCAGGACAGGAAACAGGGACCTGACAGCCATCTCCTCAAATCCAGGGCTGGCCAAGAGGCAGCCCACCATCAGGAGGGCTTCCACGGTAAAGGCTGCCCAGGCGGCGCCCACGGCCCCGGCCCACTTTCCTCCAAGGAGATAGAGTACTACCCCCAAAACAGTTACAAAGCCCAGAACACCTGTCCTCCGGCTCTGGAGCCCCTGGGTGGTGAGGTAATCCCCTAAAGAGGTACTCAGAGCCTGGAAAGCCACCAGCCAGGCCAAGATGGCCAGCACCCTACCTCCTCCCTCCACCCAGGCAGGGCCGAAGAGGACACGGATGATCCATTTGGCATAAAGGGAAAAGGGGATGGCCAGCAGAAAGCCCAGCACGCCCAGCACCCTCAGTTCCTTTTCCGCCAGCCTCCTGTGGGCTGCCAAATCCCTCTGGCCGTGATAGAACAGCTGGGGATAGAAGGCCCGGGCTATGACGCTGGGCAGGGTGTAGAGCACCCCGGGAAAGCGGTATCCCACCCCGAAAAACCCCGTCTCCTCCAGATCGGCGGTCCGGGGCAGGGTGAGGGGGCCCAGTTGGGGGAGAAGGAGGGCAAATATGCCCGCTGCGGTGAAAGCCCAGAGCCCCTGCAACAGCTCGGGATACCTGCCGCCGGAGAACCAGATCCGCCGCCTTAAAAGAAAAATACCCACCAGGGCCCCCATGCAGGCGGAAAGGCCGTAGGCCAGGGCTAGGGAAACAATTTGCCAACCCAGTAAAACTCCCAACAGCAATACCCCCGCCTGGGTGAGGACCGCTACGGTGTTTATCAGGGCCACATACTCCATTTCCTGGCTGATCCAAAAATAGCTGGCCCCTATGCCCCGGAAAACCCCAGCCCATAAAGTGGGCAGGGTTACCAGGAGCACCGCTTGCCATAGGAGGGGCGAGGGATAGATAAGGGGAACTAAAATGACCACCCCCAGGGTGGTGAAAAGGGCCATGGTCAAGCGCAGGCGCAAGGCCCCTGACAAAAGCCTTCCCATCTCGGCTCCGGGTTTAGTCCCTTCCCGGACCATGACGTGGGTGACCCCCAGATCGGTGAAATAACTGGCCACCCCGGAGAAGGCTAGGGCCACCGCCAGCACGCCAAATTCTTCCGGGCCCAAATACCTGGCCACCAGTATGGTCACCAGGGTTGATATGAGGCGCATGCCCACGTCGCTCAGAGAGAGATAAAAGGCGTTGCGGGCTATGCGGGCTTTAGAATTCATGGGCTTTCTATCCCTTTCGATCGAAGAAGATATTTTTACCCGTGGCTGAAAGGGGTATGCCCAGCACCACGTCAGCCTCTAGAAAGCCCAGTTTTCTGGCCACCACCCCTGCCCGGTACATTATGCGGTTGTCCGCGTTGAGGAGGGAGGCGGTTTTGACCGCCGAGCCTATGGCTATCCCCAAGTCAACCCCTCTCCAGAAACAATGAGGGCCTTTGAACTCGCTTCCCTCTCTGGGAGGAGGAAGTTCGGCGCACCTTTCCCATCCACAGGCCCCGCAGTCCAGCCGGGAAGGCCGGGCTTCCTTCAAGCCCACCAGCAGCATGGCCTCGGAACGCTTTACACTCTCCCCATCCCGGGCGAAGTTGCTGCGCCCGGTGCTTTTACCATACTCCAGCATGGCTTCCCCCAGTCTGGCGGTCTCTTCTTTGCCCAGGACCTTTAAAACTATGTAATCCTCTCCCCGGGTTTTAGGAGCGGTGCGGGCAGAGATGGCCATCAGCTCTGCCACCCAGGTCAATGCGTCAGCGGACAAGGGATCCCCCTCCTTCCAGTTTTCCCTAGTTTTGATTTAAATAACTTACTTCTGCCTTTGTTTTACCCTGTAGGCCATTTCCAACAGCAGCTCTTTAGCCGGGGTTGGAGGAAGGGCTTGAGCAGCGCGGCAGGCTTTTTCCAGATAGCCCTCGGCCACTGCCAAGGCGTACTCGATACCCCCAGATTTTCGGATCAGATCTAAGGTTTCCTTTATCTCTTCTTCTCCCTTATCCCTTTTGGACAGCAAAAAGGCCAGCCGATCCCTTTCGGAAGAATGATTTAAAGCGTAGATGGCCGGAAGGGTGATTACCCCCTGCCTTACATCGGTGCCTATGGGTTTCCCCAGTTGGCGGCCGTCCGCCACCATGTCCAGCACGTCATCTGTTATCTGAAAGGCTAAGCCCAGATCCCTGCCATAACGATAAAAAAGCCTGGACACCTCCTCAGAGGCCCCGGCCACCAGGGCCCCCAGCTGACAGCTGGAAGCCAGAAGGAGGGCAGTTTTGAACAATATGTAGCGAAAATAGTCCTGCTGGGTGACGGTGATATCGAAGGCCCTGGCCAACTGCTCCAGTTCACCTTGGGCTATCCTGGCGCTGGTATATACCAGGATACGGTTTATCCTTTTATCCTCGTAATGGCTTAAAAAGGACATGGCATAAGAAAAAAGATAATTGCCCAGGCAAAGGGAAAAGCGCTTACCCCATTTCACCCATACAGTTGCCCTCCCCCTCCTGAGGATGGAGGCATCGATTATGTCGTCGTGCACCAGGGTGGCCATGTGAAAAAGCTCTAAAGCCACCGCTAAGGGCAACACCCTTTCCACAGGATAGGCACAGCACCTGGCTGAAATCACCGCCAGGGCAGGGCGCACCCGCTTTCCCCCAGACTGGTGAAGATACAGGGCAGCCTCCCGGAAAAGGCAATGGGGGATGTCCGCCAGGGCCTTTTCCAACTCCCCTTCCACCTGCTTGAGGTCTTCTTGTAATTCCTGCCAGAAGGCCGATCTCAAACCCAGCATAAAATTCCAACCACCTGAGTTCTTGTGTCCTTCTTATTTCGCCTCTCCCCGATCCTTTTCCTCCTTCCCCTTAGGCTTTTTTCGCCAGAAGGGCAAACAGCCGGATTGCCTTGTAGGCTTCCAGATAATCATCAGCTTTATAAGTCACCGTGAGGGAATCCAGCATCTTGCAGCCGGGAAGAAGGGAGGCCAAAAGGGCTCCTTGATATTCCTTAAACCTCACCGTCAACCTTACGGGGCGGGGAGGGGTCAGAGGAACATGATCCTTCCTTTCCAAGGCCCGGATAACCGCTTTGCGGATCCTCTCCCGGGCTATCCGGAGGGGAAGGTGGCGGGCTGCCCCAGAGGCTAAAACCTCCCTCACCACGGCCACTTCTGCCTTTTCCAGCAATTTATAGGCCTCTTTAGCCACAAGATTATCTCCGCTCACCATGACCACTGGCACGCCGAAATATCCCGCCAGGAGGGCATTGGCCCCCAGCTCTCCTACCTCCTGATCATTGATAAAGAGGGAGCCCACCCCTTCGCTATAAGTGTGGGCCAGTATGCCCCCGCTTCCTGCCCGGGCATGGCAACCTATGAAACAGGCGGCTTCAAAGCCCTGATCTATGCCCTCCATCATGCCCAGATGCCTGGGGGCACCGCTGATCACCTGTACCCCTGGGTGCAATTCGTCCAAAAGCAGGTTTCCCGAGGTTCCATGCCCATCGTTCACCGTGACCTGCACAGCCCCTGCTTCCCAGGCCCCTTTCACCGCAGCGTTTACTTCCTAGGTGAAAAGCCGGCGGCCCCCCAGATAATCTTCTCCCCCACTATTTTCGACTTGCTCCCAAAAACTTATCCCGGCTACGCCTTCCATGTCCGCAGGAATAAATATCCGCAAAATATTACCCCCCCCCGAAATTGTGCTTTTATATACTATGCGGAAAAGCGGGCGCTGATGGCAGGAGGGTCTCCCCTCTAATCAGATTGAGCATAAGCTGTATTTAAAGGACGATAAGGAAAGGGGGATTTAATTTGGACATATCTTACAAGGGAAGCGCCTTATGAGGCTGGAGAAAAGAGAAATGGCCAGGGCCATATCCCTGTGCCGCCAGGAGGGGATAGATTATATGCTGAATGCCCGAGGGGACCTGGTCCTGGAGCCTCCCCTGAAGGGGAAGAAGATCCTCTTCCGGGCCCTCCCTGGGCTTAAGGCAGAAGTTAGCTCCTTGATGGAAAATTTAAAGGGGAGATTGCAAGGACAAGGGGCCCAGGTGATCTCCTGCCCGGTTATGCCCGGGGATGAAGAGCTGCTCCGTTTTCGCACAGGGGACGTCCTTCTGTCGTGGGCCTCTTGTTCCCGGGACCTTCCAGTAACTGTCCGCTTTTTCAGCTCCCCCCGGAGGAAGGGGGAGAGCTTGAGGCTCATAGCCTGCCTCACCGAAGCCCTCCTCCAAGTCGCCGGCAGCCTTTATGCCCTCCACCTGGGAGCATTTCAAAAATTTCACTTACCTCAGGAACCTGGCCAAACCAGAGATAGCCGCTGCGCTCCTGGAATGGGTGCTCCGGAATGTGCGGGGGAGGGAAAAGGACCTGGCCCAAACCCTGACGTGGGGCTTGAACTGCTATTTTATCCGGCCCCTTTCCAAAGAGAAGAGAGACAGAATTGATAAAAGCCCTGTCCCTTCCCGAGCAGCTGCCTCAGGCAAGGGAGGGACAGGGGGGTGAGATGAAAACCCCTGCCTTTGACACCCTCAATCCCTTCGCCCTGCCTGAAGGCCCAATTTTTGTCTTTCAGCGGCCTGGACAGTGCCCGGCTAAAAAACTTGATAATCAAGACCTGGAAAAACTCCGGCAGCTGCTGAAAACCATGGGGAAAAACGGGGATAGCCCTTCTGTGAAATAAAAATGCCCTGGATAACTCCAGGGCGGGGGAATTTTTTAATTTTAATAGCACTGTTCCGGGGGCATGGGCAGGCATATGCCCGGAGCCACGGTACAAGGTGAGGGTACGCAGAAGCCATAGCTGGAAACCAGGAGCTGCACCCTGTAAATGGTATTTACCACCAGGCACACCTCTATCTCACAAGATACGGTGATGGTGCCTACCCCCACTACCGCAACTATACAATTGCAGGACATAAGGGTGCTAGCGGAGCAATCCACCGTAGCCCCTTCGGGATCGCAGAGGGTTACGGTCTGGGTGAAAGTGACGGTAGTGGTCACGGTTTCGGTTAAAGCGTTGGGATTGCTCAAAATCAGGGGAACTGTTACCGCCAGGGTGAGGGTAGCGAAATTACCGGTGGTGGGAACCCTCTTTATCACGTTGCAGGATATGGGTGCGGAGAGGGCGCAGGGAATAAGCTGGCCCACGGTAAAGGTCCCGGTTACAAATTCGCCTCCAACCCCTGTGGTAACAGTTATACTTTGAGCGCGGCTCACAACCTGATAGCAACTATACGTAAACTTTATCCACCTGTATGCACTCTATCCGGGTGGGCGGAGGGCACCCCTCTGGAGGGCAGATCCCTGGTTTCACCACCACTTGCTGTTTGGCCTTTACCTCTTTATCCTCTGGGCACATCTTTAGAGAACCTCCCTCATTCATTTTTTCCGGCGTATCCTCCATACTACTGTTCTCCATCGGGCAGGGCTCTTCTGACGATATAGGATATTCCCCGTTTCCGGCAAAGGTTACCAGGTCTATATCCATGCCGGTATCACCGCCCCCAAGAAAAGGGGCCCCCAGACAAATGGGTAGAGCCGGGCAGCTCCCACCAGGACTACAGGGTCGCAGTCAAATTCCACCGCCAAGGCCTCCTGAGCCATCCATACCTCTTTGGTGAGGGGCAGCATCTCTATGACCCTGAAATCCTCTGTTTCCCTGTATTTAACCATCAATACCACCCGGTCCATGCCGAAACGGGAAGGATGGGGAAGCCCTTCGGCCACCACCCAGATCTCCCTTTTTTCCAGATCCATCAATCCCATTCCCATGCCCCCAGGGCAATGGGAAGTGGGATGGAGCCAGAAGGCCCGCCGCCGGGGAGGTATGGCCGGCAACAAGGGGATACATATGGGCTGGCCAGGATAGATGAGATTGGGGTCGGTGATCTGGGGATTGGCCGCCAGTATCTGCTCCACTGTGAGACCAAAACGATGGGCTATGCTGGTAAGGGTATCCCCAGGACGCACGATATAGATGAAACCGCCGGGACAGGTGGGCTTGGGCGCCTTTACAGGTACGCACAGTACGTCCCCAGGATAAATCAAGTTGGGGTCGGATATATGGGGATTAGCGGCGATAAGCTCTTCCAAGCTCACGCCGAAACGGCGGGCTATGCTGAACACGGTGTCTCCGGGCTTCACCGTATAGAGAAAACCATGGGGACAAGGGGGCGGTACCCTTCCCTCTGTCACAGCCTTCACTCCTCTCTGGCAGGTTTTGCTAATATAGCCTATGAGAGGAGCAAGGCAAAGATTACACTACGGGGAGTCTTTCACGGATGCAGGTTGAATTTCAATATCAAATTAGCCAGGGCTACCGCCAGCTCCGCCCTGGTGGCAGGCTGATCGGGCTTGAAGGTGCCGTCGGGATAGCCGCTCATGATCCCTGCTTTTCTGACCAGGCGGATGGCCTCCTCGGCCCAGTGCCCCTGGATATCCAGAGGTTCGTCGGGATCAAATCCCAGGTAGAGGAGCACTCCCCGGAAAATGGCCCGGGCCAGTTTCTCTTGAAAGGAATTTTGGGCCAGTTGGGCCGCCACCTGGGGGTTGCTCAAGAAGCCCATCTCCACCAACACCGCCGGAGCCTCTGTTTCCCGCAAAATATAAAAGTTGGCCTGACGCACACCCCCATCGGGCCGGCCAGTGGCTTGCACCAGCTCTCTCTGGATAAAACGGGCAGCCTTTTCCGCTTCCCCTCCTGGAGCCAGTATGAAACTGGCCAGATAATTCACCTGAGGATTGGTGCAGCTGTTGACGTGAAGGCTCAGGACCAGATCCACTTTTCCCGGTTCAAGAGGGCAACCCTCTCTGCCAGGCTCACTTCCTCGTCGGCGGTCCGGGTCATGACTGCTTTTATGCCCGCCCCCTCCAAAAGCTGATGCAACTTCAGCCCTACGTCCAGATTGACCCCCTTTTCGGTCAGACCGTCGGCGGCTACCGCCCCGGGATCCCGGCCCCCGTGGCCGGGATCAATTCCTATTTTTACCATAAAGACACCCCCTACCAAAGTATGCCATTATTTAGAAGCTGGCTCCTGGGAGGGGGTGAAAAACTCCGGAGGTACGATTTTATTTAATTTAACCTGATGATAACCAGTACAGCCAGCAAAGGGAGTGGGGGGCCAATCCTGCCTTTCGACCCCCTGAGGAAGATAAGGGCAAAGCTCCAACCATACCCGTACCAGCTCGTCTTCCCCCTTGTTTATGATTTGCTCCCGCAAAAGGCGGGCTCTCCGGGTCTGGGGCAGGCAGTAATAGGTGCGGCATACCAGAGGGCGGTAAGGGTAGAGAAGGCATCTTCTATGGGAAGGGTACAGGAAGAGGCAGTAACCCTCGGCGTCGGTCCGCAAAAGGATGTCCACCGCTCCCCTCCAAACCTTCACCTGGCAGTATCGTTCCAAGATGTCTTCCAGAGTAAAGTCCTTACCTGTGAGTCCTTTTAAACCCTCTTGTAAAAGAAAGATATCGATAAGGGTGAGGGGAAGGCGTCCCCGACAACACTCCCCGCAACCTTCACAGGGAAGAGAAAAATGTTTATTCACGTTCTCCAGAGCTTCTAAATAATCGGCTACCGTGGCTTCCCGAGAAAAAATTTCTACATCGAAGCCCCATCCATTTTTAGTGAGATAAGGCCTTATTTTTACCTTGGGATGAGCAGCCATGTTCAAATTCTTCCTTCTCCTGCCATATCCTTAGGGCTTCGGGGAAAGGCTCCAAGGAGCGCTCCAACACCCCTTGAACCAGGGCTAAAAGCACTCCGTAATTCACTATGGGGACCCCTGCCTCTTTGGCCAGCTGGATCCGGTAGAGCATCTCCCTGCGGTTTATCATGCAGCCGCCGCAATGGATGACCACCTTGTAGCTGGAAAGATCTTCGGGGTAGCCGCTCCCGGAATACCAGGAGAAGTTCAGCTTCCCCCCCACCCGCTGCTCCAGCCACCTGGGTATCTTTACCCTGCCGATGTCATCTTCGGGGCTGTGGTGGGTGCAGGCCTCAGCTATGAGGACCCTGTCCCCGGGTTTCAACCTCTCCACTGCTTTGGCTCCCTTCACCAGTTCCCCCAGATCCCCCTTGTAACGGGCAAAGAGGATGGAAAAGGAGGTCATCCACACCCCTTTGGGGGTTAGGGAAGCCACTTTATGAAAAATCTGTGAGTCTGTTATAACTATCTTGGGCTGCGGAAACTGGGGTAGGGCTTGGGCCAGTTGGTCCTCTTTCAGCACCAGGGCCATGGCATTGTGATCCAAAAGGTCCCGTATAGTCTGCACCTGGGGAAGGATGAGGCGCCCCTTGGGGGCTGCCTTGTCCAGAGGGACCACCAGAATTGCCAGCTCGCCTTGGTTCACCAGGTCTCCTACTATGGTAGGCATTTCAAAATCAGAAGGGGCAGCCTTGATTATTTCCCCCTTGAGTTCCTCTATGCCCTGACGGGTGAGGCAGCTTACCGGTACCACTTTCTGCCCCAAGAGCTTTTCCAATTCCCGGACTTTTTGGCCATCGCTCTGATCTATTTTATTTAACACCAGCACCACCGGCAGATTGTGAGATTTAAGCCTTTCCAAAATTTTCCTTTCATAGGAACCTATCCCCATTTCAGGATCTATAACCAATAAGGCCATGTCTGCACGCCTTAAAACCTCCAGGGTTTTCTTAACCCGTAACTCCCCCAGAGCTCCCTCGTCGTCTATGCCTGCAGTATCTATGAGCATTACCGGACCCAAGGGTAGCATCTCCATGGCTTTGTAGACCGGATCAGTGGTGGTCCCACGAACAGGGGAGACCACCGCCAGCTCCTGTCCTGTTAGGGCGTTGATGAGGCTGGACTTGCCCACATTCCTCCTGCCGAATATGGCTATATGAAGCCTGCTTCCCTTAGGAGTATCCTGCATCCCTTTCCCCCCTTCCCAGCTCTTCTATTACTTCTCCCAGCAGGTAGCGGGCTGGGGGCCAGTCAACTTCTTCCAAAGCCTTCTGGGCCTCCGGCTTCACCCTTTCTCCTTGCCACAATCTGCCCAGGAATCTGGCTAGAGTTTCCCAGGCCTGAAGCTTTCCCTGATTTTTCCCGCCCAGCTGGGCACCTAGAGAGACAGCCCCTACGCATAAAATCTCTTTAGTTCGCCTTAAAGGAGTGACCAGGCCGTCCTCGCCCACGGCTTCCATGTGGATTTGACAGACCAGCAAGGAACAGGGTAGGAGAAAAACGTCCAGGTCTTTTCTACATAGCAGGCTCAAAAAGCGGGTATACCAGTAATCGCCCCCTAAAATTTCTTCCGGAAGGGGATCTGGGGGAAGAAAGTGGATCAGGGAGGCTATGAAGATCATCTGGAGGGCAGCGGCTAAAACCAGCTCCTTTTCACCTTTATATCCTGAATAACGGGAATAGAGCAGCATCAGTGAGGGTAAAAAGTTCTTCTCCCACAGATCCAGAGGAGGGTAAGAAAAGGAGAGATCAGCCTTTCCTTGCCAACTCAAGGCTTCAGCCATCAGCCTGTAGATTTCTTCCAGTTCTCTTTTAAAATATTGAAATAACAGGGGGGACATGTTCCCACTCTCTCTAAGCAAACAGTGTTGTAGAATATTATCCCATAAACGCAACAGGCCCCGCAAGTTTCATTAAAACCGCGAGGCCTGTCACCCACTGCTTTCCTGCCTACCCAAGCGTCTACTGGGTAATAAAATAAATATCCCTCCTACCGATTGGCCGCCATCGACCGCTGGGGCTCCTCCATTATACCCCTGGCTATTTCCGTAGCCTTAACCTCTTCTGCCCCGAAGTGTTCGGTCAGATAGCGGCATGCGTCCCATGGATTTACCCTTTCTCCACAGGTAAACACGTCCACCGCCGCATAACCCAATTCCGGCCAGGTGTGGATGGCTAAATGGGATTCGGAAATGACCACCACGCCGCTGACACCCTGTGGGCTGAACTTGTGGAAGCAAACTTCCCTGATCTCTGCCCCCGCTTCTAAAGCCGCTTTTACCATGATCTCTTCGATCTTTTTTATGTCGTTCAAAACCTCGAAGCTGCACCCGTAGAGTTCAGCCAAGACATGACGGCCCAGTGCCCGCATCTATCATCCCCCTTTTCCTGTGTTTTTTAAGTCACAAAACAGATTGTAACCCCTCCCTACCCCCTTGTCAACAAGAAATTACATTATTTTTGCCTGATCCTCAGCCTTTTTTATTCTCGCTTCCCCTTTCTCTTCTCTATTTTATATTCTACGTGTTTTCCGGGGAAAAGATAAAACCAGAGATCCCTCTCAGGGACCCCTGGTTTTAGATGGTCGGAGCGACTGGATTTGAACCAGCGACCTCTACCACCCCAAGGTAGCGCTCTAGCCAAGCTGAGCTACGCCCCGAACTGCACCTCCTAGTATAGCACCCCTGCTTCAAGATGTCAAGGCCATGTGTGTGATTGGGGTGTGATTCGTAGATAGGCCAGAGTTTCGTTCACAGTACTTTGAGAGGGTTAATGGTTCAGCAGGGCTTCTGCCGGTTCTATCAAACGGCTTTCGCCTGGCTCCTGCCTTGCCTAACATCTTGGAAGAGCAAAAGTCACACTGAATACTAAGCCTGCAACCGAAAGCGGGTGCCGAAAGTTTTGCGGCCGGCACCCGCCAAAGGGATCACTCAAGAAAACGGTACTTCTTGACCTGCCATATCCCGGTGGGTTCCTTCCTTACAGGCTGGACCAGGTAAAGTTGTAACATCTTTCCGTCAGAGAGACTCACCTGGAGGATCTTGCCCTCCTGGGTTTCCTTTATCTCTTTCATTTCCTGCACTTTGCTTCCCGGAATCCCAAGTTGCCTCGTCAAAAATTCATAGGCTACTTGACGTGGGTCGAGAAGGCCTGGCCGGTGGCCGTTATCCACCTCTTCCTGGAGGAGTTTGGCTTTTTCTGTATCAATCGAAGCCTCAATCCAATTGGCACCTTGAAACCTAGGCTCCTGCTGTTGTGCACAGCCGCATAAACCAACCAACAATGCAAGTGCTAGGCCTAACAAATATTTACGGCAAGTCACTGTATCTCACCCATACCCATGCATTCAGCGGAAGGACCGACCTCAGCCTCGTTCTGCAGCTTTTCTGCAAGCCATTTTTCCCTATACTCTTTTTCCTGCCCCCACCATTCCCTTATCCATTTGCGGAAAGCTTCGTACTTCGGTCCCAACGCCTCACGGGCCTCCCTATCAATTTCAATAAAGGCAGCGTCTACCCCGGAATTGAACGCTTCTACATTGAACACTTCTTTGTTGGCTTTAAACCTGGTCTTCAACTCTGCGATGCTCTGACGCTCTCTCAGACCCAGCTCTTTCAGTTTTACTATTGTTTGATTATCCAAGGTTTAGTTCATTTTGGAGCTTTGCAACGTCCTGTTCTAATTTTGGATCCGCTGTCCAAAAAAGATAGTTGAGGACTATCGGCGCGCATAGACGCCCCCTGAAATCAGCAGACTAACCAGCGCTACCGCTAAAACCACCAATGAAAATATCCGCCACCGGGAACCGAGTCTTACCATAGCATGGACACCTCCCTAAAAAATTTTTTTTTTCATTGACCTTCCGCCGTGAAGAGCCACCTCAAAGCTCAGCCCCGCCACCCCTCACCCCCTAACTAAAAATTTCCTCCTGGTACCTTCGGGAGATCCTTCCACTATATAAGAGACAGCAGCCTGGTAAAAG
>DRZV01000073.1 GCA_011375465.1 Neomoorella mulderi | reverse complement strand
TCAAGGCATTAGCGGTCATGTAGTAGAAGCTGAGGGGTTTGATCGGTTTATCCAGCCCCCAGTCATTATCATAGCCGGCCACAATCAACCCCCAGCGGTTGACGAACTTCAAACTCTCGAAGGCCCAGTGTTTTTCCAGGGGGTTAGGGATTTTGTAATCCCGTATATATCCCCCCATATCTTTAAGCATCTTCTGGATTTCTGCCACATCCTGGGAGTTAAGGGCTATCTCTTTAAAACCCCGGCCGGTTTTGAGGGAATGGGCACAGGCCACCCCCGCCGCGTCTGCCGTGGCCATGCCCACCGGCACCACCCTGGCGCTACCGGCGGCCAGATGGGTGTAGCCGGCTGAGCGGCCCACCACCAGGAGGTTTTCTACCCGGACGGGTACTAGGCAGCGGAAAGGTATGCTGTAGACTACCGGCCGCCCGTAGACATATCCCGTATCTTGGGGAGAGGTGGCCTGCACATCCACCGGGTAGGATCCCAGGGCTATGGCGTCGGGGAAATAGCGGTTAAAGACCACGTCATTTATATCCAGCTGATAAAGGGCCTTTATATGCCGGGTCTCCCTGATGTATAGCTCAGGGGCTGACCCCAGGAGTTCCGCCTTTTCAAACCCTGGGAGGTTTTTCTTTAAAAAGCTGGTGATGGCCGGAAGCTCCTTTCGGGCCAGCTCCAGGGCCTCTTTCTTAGAAGCCTCCTCCAGCCCGTTTACATAAAAAATCTGCAGGGCATTGATGAGCACAGAACCATCCTTCTGTCGGGCCACATTCAACCCCCTCAGCCGCAGGCGGGGAGTAGAGGGCTGATACTTCTTACCCAGTTGAGCAAATCCCCAGGCAGCCCTCTCGTTTATTTTGGTGCCCTCGAACTGACCTCCCTTCACCGCAGCGGTGAGGGTCTCCCAATCGATGTTGCCCAGCTGGAAGATTAAAGTGGCCGCCTGACAGCGGGAAGGCTCCCCCATATCTTCAGCCCCTACGGTATAGGGAACTCCGGCCGCAGCCGCCAGATCAGCATCGGCGCTGGCATCTATGAACCTTTCGGCATAGAGGTTTAACTCCTGACCGTCCCGCTTTACCCTGATCCCCACCAATTTTTCCCCTTGGAGCAGCGGCTCCACCAGGCGGGTATTCAGGCTCAAAGCAATATTGGGGTGGCTGGATACCATGTCTTGAAAGATCCCCTTAGCCTCCTCCACGTCGAAAACCGGGCTTTTACCTATCCGCTTGTAGAATTCCAGGAAAGTCCCCCGGGTCAGGAGTTCATGCTGGGGGCCATAGTTCATGTCCAGAAAATTTAACCAGCCATAGGTGAACAGCCCTCCCAGCCCTTCCCTCTCCTCCACCAGGAGGACCGAAAGGCCCTGACGGGCCGCGGCCACGGCAGCGGCTATCCCCTCCGGCTGACCCCCGAACACTATAACGTCATAGCGGGCCCCCTCTGTTGGAGGAGGAGCAGGGGGACAATCCCCTATGGGTCTGGATCTACCCCCGGCGCAGGAGGCCGCCAGTACAGAGAGGAGCAATATTGTCCCCCAGAGTATCCATTTCCTGAACACCTTACCTCCCCCTATTCCAGATGTTTAATCCGGCATCCAGGGGCGAAAACCCAAAACCGGTTGCCAGTAAAATTAACCAGAGCTGCCAGAGCAGTGGCCGCCCCTTTGGCCAAGAGCACTCCCAGAAAGACCCTCAGACCGTAAAGGGCTGCCAGGGAAACCCCCATAGAGACCAAATTGACCGACAAGAATTTTATGGCTTCCCCTCCTTTGGGGGTGCCCTTCATTTCAAAAGTCCAGTAGCGGTTTAAAACAAAGCTGTTTATAATGCCGCAGGTGTAAGAGATCACCTGGGCCACCATGTAATATACGCCCCAAAAAGTGAGGAGGCAGAACACGCTGAAGTCTACGGCGGTGTTGGCCACTCCCACCAGATTAAATTTTACAAAACGAAACGCCTCTTTTTTAAGTTCTATTTTCATCAAATCCCACCCGACTGGCAATGATATAAAGGGGCCTATTGCGGGCCTCGTCGTAAATACGGGCCACGTAAATACCCAGCAAACCCAGGAAGAAGAGGTTGACCCCCGTCAAGAAAATCATTGCCGAAAGAAGCACATTTCCCCAGAGGCTGGCTGGGGCAGGTCGGACAAGCAAAACCACCAGGAGGTAGGCCATACCTCCCAGGGCCAAGATCCCCCCTACCTTGAGGCTAATTTCCAGGGGAAGGTGGGAGAAGGAGGTGAGGCCGTCCCAGGCCAGCTTGAGCATCTTCTTCAAGCTGTACTTGGTTTCCCCGGCAAATCTCGGGTCCCTCACATATTCCACCGCCGCCTGTTTAAAGCCCGCCCAGCTCACCAGCCCCCGCACGTAGCGGTTCTTTTCCCTGATGTCCTTGAGCACCTGGCAAACCTTCCGGTCCAAAAGGCGGAAATCCCCCACATCTACCGGGATGGGCAGGTTGGTCATTCTCTGAAGAAGCCGGTAGAACAGGGCAGCGGTGAATTTTTTAAAAAAGCCCTCTCCCTTGCGCTTTATCCTCTTACCATACACCACCTCATAGCCTTCTTTCCATTTGGCTACCATGGAGGGTATCACTTCGGGGGGATCCTGAAGATCCGCATCTATCACTATAACCGCCTCGCCGGAAGCGTGGTCCATCCCCGCGGTTATGGCTATCTGATGGCCGAAATTGCGGGAAAAATTGATGAGCTTTACCCTGGGATCCTGGCGGCAGATCTCGGTGATTATCTCCTGGGACCTGTCGGTACTGCCGTCGTTGACGAATATAAGCTCATAGGGCTCCCCTAGACTTTCCATAACTTTTCTGAGGCGGGTATAAGTCTCCCTTATGACCAACTCTTCGTTGAACACGGGCACCACTACCGAATATCGAGGCAGGCTCAAATCCCTTTCCCCCTTCAGACCACAAAGAAGTAGTTGTTTATAAAGGCGATCACGTATATCACGTTCAGGCCCCAAAAAAGGCTCAGGTAAAAAAACTCTAAAGGGGGATTATTTCTGACAAGATCTTCCAGGTACAGAAATACCGGCCAAGCGGACATCATATACCTTACCATGCTGGTCATATCGGAACCGGCGGTGGCGTGGGAGAGGAGCAGGGAGGAAAGCCCGTAGGCGAAAAGGATGGCTTCCCCGCCGTTCAATTTCTTCAGCTTAGTTTTTCTGAAAAACCCCCCCAGATAGCCGCCGAAGACCGCGGTGGTCATGATGAACGAGATGGGACCGTTATCCCATCCCCCGTGGGGGGAAAGGAAATAGGGGTCTTTTAAGTATAAAATATAAGTCAATAAAGGAAAAGTGGTGGTGCGCCCCCAGTTGAGCTCCTCGTGGAACACAGCCCAAAAATCTCCGGTGATGCTTTTCAAATAAAGGCAATAGGCCAGAAGGGGTAACCCAGCCAGAAAGCCATAGACAATGGCCCTGGCCCACAATCTAGGGCCTAAGTTTTGCCTCTCCTGGTAAATCATGAAGATTAACATAAAGGCTATATTGAGGAATCCCGGAATCCGGGTGATGCTGGAAAGGGAAGCGAAGATCAGGGCGGGGAAATATCTGCCCCTGAGGGTGCAGTAAAAGGTTAAAACAGAGAGGAGCAGAAAAAGGCTCTCGGTGTAGAGCAGGGAGAAGTAAAGGGAGGCCGGGTATAGCATCAGCAGCCACAGGGCCTTTAACCCGCCTTCTTCCTGCCGCCATTCCCTTATAAAAAGATAGAGAAAAATCAGGGCCAGATAAAAACACCCATTGGAAAAAATGATGCCCACCAGGCGGCCGTCCAAAAAGGGGAAAAGAGCGCTCAAGGCCTTTACGCAGAGGGGGTAGAAGGGCAAGAACACCCAATTGGCAGCGGGATGTTCTTCTGACATCCGGTAACGGTCGTAACCCCTCTGGATTATACCCCAATACCAACAGGAGTCGAACTTATGGAGATCCTCCAAGGTGATGGGGGAGGTCTCCCTCAGGGATTCGGGGAGCACCAGCCTGGGGCAAAGCCTCCCCCAGAGCTCCTCCTCCCGATAGGAGGGTAGGCCTATGTACTTGCAGAAAAGGTTTTTCCCCAAAAAGGCGGTGAAGAACATGAGGCCCCGGTTTATCACCAGGAGCAAGGCGATCACCGCGGCTATTCTGGCCCATTCCCTCTTGGCCAAATCCGATCCCCCCTAGGTAATATTCCCTGCCCCCTGCCTATTTAAACTGAACCCCAGAAAAACGGTAGGCCGGTAAGGTTAACCCCCTCCTGAAGGCTTGGAAGCTCTCCGGAGAGGAATCGATAGGATAGAGCCATTTTCCGTCCACCTGGTTGAACCATACGGCGATCCTTATGTTGGGGTAATGGGGCAGACGAGCGAAGCACTCCTCAATCCAGGCGGCCTTATCGCCGCCCACCTCGTTGCAGGCAAATTCGGTGATCATGAAGGGTTTGTCTTTAAAGTAATACATGTATTCTCGGTAGAGGGGATCATAAATCTCGGCAAAACCCCTCCACCTGTCAGCCGGATAGCTGGTGCCGTTGTTATACCCGGTAAGGCCGATCCAATCCACCTCTTCATCCCCAGGGTAATAGAGCAAATAGTGATTCCATTTAAAGTCGGGGTAGGCCCTGTCGTGGGGGTTGAAGACGAAGACCACATTGCTCGCCCCTTCCTCCTGGAAGATGTTATACACCCTATGCCAGGCCTCCTTGAACAGATCCGCATCTTTGCCGTAATACCAGGCACACCAGGTGGACCAATCCCCGTTCATCTCATTGCCGAACCGGACGAAGACGGGGTCTTCCAGGGATTTAAAGAGCCTGGCCCAAGACCGCAGGCGGCCGTCGAATTTTCCCCGGAGGAGCTCCAGGAGGGTGGTGTCCCCTTTATCCCCATACCACCAAGGCTGGAGGGCTATCATCAACACCCTCCCGTCCCTGTACAGGGACCTCAAGGCCTCTTCCCTGAATTCCGTATCCCAGCTGGCATAGGTGATCAAAAACCGGAATTTAAAGTCCAGCTCCTCTTCCAGCCTCACCAGGTTTTCCAGAAAAAACTCGGGGCTCCCCAAGCGGGAGGGGTTCAATATGCCCCAGAGGACCTTATCCTCGGGTATTTCCAGGATGAGATTCTTTCCCTGAAGGCGGATGTGCCTTTTAACCTCAGGGGGAGGGGGGTACTTCAGAGGAGCAGGGGGAGAGGGCTTGAAGGTATACAGGATCTTATCCAGAAGGGCGGCCATATCAGAGAAATTCTCTTCCTTGGTCTTAAGCATGAAGGTGTAAACCGTATTTTTACCCGGACAGAAGAGATGATATTCGCGATAACAGGGAAAATCCTCAGAAGAAAAGGGTTCCCTAGACCAGTCGAACTTCCATATTTTAAAAGCGCCGGAGCGCCAGCACCCCTTATCCTTGACCCGGATGGTGGCCCAGCCCTTCTCCAGGCTCCTGTTGCTGTAAAATACATATTCCTCCGGGCTCTTTCTCCCCAAAGGCTGGGCCCAAACCGTGAGCTTGCCCTGCCCTGGTTTACATAAAATAGTAGCCACCCCCGGGAGGATTTCCACGCTCCAGTCCCCAGGATGGATCAGAGAAAAACCGTCGTAGGGATTCTCCAGGGTCACCCAACCCGGAGGAGGGGTATTTTCCTTTACGCCCTTGATTCCAGGCCAGGCGGTAAAGCCCCATAGGAGCAGGATCAGAGAAAAAAGAACAATCCCGGCGGGGATCCAAAAGGCCCTCTTCAAAACCTCAACCCTCCTCATATAACTTCCTCGTCGGTTATGATCAAGTCCACAGGACGATCGTGGCCCTCTTTGGCTATCCTCTCCACCACCTGCTCCTGAAAGGCCAACCCTATGGCCTTAGGCCTCCTGAGCCCTGACAAAAAGCGGTCGTAATATCCGGCCCCGTATCCCAGACGATGCCGGCTTCGATCGAAGGCCACCCCTGGCACCAATATGAGATCCAGGCTTTCCGGGTCTACTGGATAGATCCTGTCGGGCTTAGGTTCAAGGATCCCCATGGTGCCTGGAACCAGATCTCCGGGAAAATCTTCGATTTCCACCGCCATGAGTCCCTTTACCTGGGGTATGCAGAGGGGGACCGCCACCCTTTTGCCTTGGGCCAAGGCCTGCTTTATCACCTGATGGGTATCCACCTCGCTGCCAAAGGACACATAGCTCATGATCCTCTGGGCCCTCTGCCATTCCGACAGGGAGAAGAGTTTCTCCCGTATTTTGCGGCTCTTCTCTTGCCTTATAGGTTCGGGGATGGCTCGCCGTAAGGCCATCATCTTTTTCCTCAGATGGTTTTTCACAAGAGGCCCCCCATTTCAGTTCCCTTTAAGATTAGACAAAAAAAACCAGGTTTCCTCCTTGAAGTTAATCACAGATATATCCCCATACTCCACAGCCCTGAGGGCTTTATTCCTCGCCCCTTTTTCCCCAAAGCCCCTATCTCAAGGATATGGGCTGTGGATTACTCTGTTGGCAAATTGTATTGTTATTAAAGCGTTTAAGGCTTCTCTATAACCTTCCCTTCCCGCATGAGGATCACCCTATCGGCCAGTCTGTGGGCCTGATCTATGTTATGGGTTACCATGATCACAGCCTTTTCCTGGGCCAAATCCTTCAAAAGGACTTCTATTCTCTGGGTAGAATCAGGGTCTAGGCTGGAACAAGGCTCGTCCAGGAGCAAAATTTCAGGCTCCAAGGCTAAAACCCGAGCTAAAGCCAACCTCTGCTTTTGCCCCCCGGAAAGCTCTTGAGCGGAACGGTGAAGCCTATCCTTTACCTCTTCCCATAAACCTACCCTTTTCAGGATCCTTTCGCATAGCTCATGGAGAGAAACCTTGTCCATCCCCCAGTAGCGGGGGCCGAAAAGCACGTTTTCTTTAATACTCAAAGGCAAGGCTATGGGGTTTTGAAAAACCATACCTAGTTCTTTTCCTTATAATACCCGGATCTCGATAAGCATAAATATTCTCCCCCTTGAATAGAATGCTACCCTGATACCTAAAAGAGGCTTCCAACTCGGCGGTGCGGTTTAAAGATCTTAGAAGGGTGGTTTTCCCGCATCCTGAAGGGCCCAAGATGGCAACAATTCCCTTAGAGGGAAATGTCAGATTTATGTCCTTCAACACATGGTGAGATCCAAACCAAGCATGCCAAATCCCTTTTAAAAGCTCCAATCAACATGGCGGTCAAATTTATGAGCAATAGCAAGATGAGTAAAACAAGGGCAGTGCCGGAGGCCTTTTCTAAAGAGATATGCTGGCTGAAAAGAATGGAAATGTGATAGGGTAGAGCCATAACCGGCTCCCGAAGGGATCCGGTGGTGGGGGAAAACAGAGCTACTGCAGTTACCATGATGGGGGCTGTGGCCCCGGCCGCATACCCCATGGCCAACAGGGTCCCCCCAGCTATATGGGGCCAGGCCCAGGGTAGAATTACCCGGCGAAAGAGGTACCAAGGGGAAACCCCCAGCGAAAGGGCCACCAACATAAATCTCTCCCTGGCTGCCAAGAGGGCTTCCCTGAAGGTTATGACCATAACAGGAAAAACCATAATGCCCAGGGTTAATGATCCTGACAGAAGGGATATACCGTAGCCCAAGGATACCACAAAAAGGGAATAGCCGAAGAGCCCGGTCACTATGGAGGGGTTACCCGACATGGTCTGGATCGCCAGGTTTATAAACTCTCCCCACCGGGATCCCGTCCCGTAACAGGAGATATGCAAAGCGGTTATCAGGGCAAGGGGAAAGGAAAATAAAATAGAAAAGAACACCAAATAAAGGGTGCCCTTCAGGGCGGGGTATATGCCCCCTTCTTTCCCCAAGGGGGTACCCTTAGGCATGTCCCATATGAATTCCCAGTTAAGGCATCTTATGCCTTTCCAGCCCAGGTACACCCCGATGACCGTTATAACCATGCCCAGGAAGATAGCTGCAGACCAGCAGAAAAAGAGGATGAGCCTGTCTTTCCAGAACCACCTCAATCGATTTTCACCACTTCTCGAAAATATCTTTTCATGGAGAATAAAGCCAAGTTAATGGCAAACACCAGAAGCAGCAAGACCAATCCGGCAGCAAAAAGGGCGTTATAGTAAACAGTACCCCTGGCCGCAGTCCCCGTCTCGAGAGCTATTAGGGCAGAAAGGGGTTCTCCCTTTGCAAACCAAGAAAGGGGGAAGAGGCGGACATCACCGGCCAACATCAAAACGGCCATGGTTTCTCCTGCGGCCCTCCCCAGACAAAAGAGCAGGGAGGCCAGGAGGGCCTTTCTGCTCAAAGGAAGAGAGATCCGGAATACTAAATATTGGGGCGACACCCCTAAAGCCAAGGCCGCTTCCCTGTATTCTTTGGGTAGGGCACGGAAAGCCCCTTCAAGGGTGCCCACCAGGTAGGGCAAAATCATGATGGCCAGGACCAGGGAGGCGGTAAAGAGGGACTCTCCGCTGTTTATACCCAGAAATTTTTCTGCCAGGGGCACCAAAAGGGAAGCCCCCACAAATCCGTAAATTACCGAGGGGATCCCTGTCAAAAGGTTTATAAGAGGCCTCAAGAAGTAGCCCACCCATGAGGGAGCGAATTCGGCTAAAAATACGCCTGCCCCGATCCCTAAAGGTGTGGCTAAAAGGGTAGCCCCTATGGCCACCCAGAGAGTGCTGGCGATCATAGGGGCTAAACCGAGGGCAGGGGGGTGGGATACGGGATTCCACTCCTCTCCCACCAATAATGTAAACCCGTAATTTTTCCAAGCAGGCCAGCTCTCCCGGACTATAAATATAAAGACAGAAACCACTAACAGGGTGGAAAAGGTGGCGCCTGCCAGGCAGAGGAAATGGACTCCCTTGTCCTTCCGTAAAAGGGACCCGAACATCTTCGCCCTCAGCAGGGATCATCGAGCCACAGGGATGAAACCCATTTCTTCTATCACCTTCTGACCTTCAGGGGAGAGGACGTAATCTATAAACAGCTGCTGCCTCTCATCGGGCTCCCCCCTGGTGAACATCAAAAGAGGCCTGGCCAGCTTATATTTGCCTGCCAGTATGTTTTCCCTGGTGGGATCCACGCCCTCCACCTGGAGGGGTTTTAATTTCCCGGGGTTTTGGGCTATTAACCCCGTGGATACGTAGCCTATAGCGTCGACGTTCTCCATAACCTTGGAGGCCAGGGCTCCCATGGAAGGCAGCTGGAGGGCCTCCTTGCTCACAGGGGTTCCCTTCATTACGAGTTCGTCGAAAACCTGGGCGGCTCCACCTCCCACATCCCTCACGCATACCACTATAGGCCGGTCAGGGAGTCGGGGGTCTATCTCTTTCCATTTTTTTATTTCTCCGGAAAATATTTTCTTTAACTCTTCCGGGGTAAGGCTGGGTTTCACCTGGATTATGGGGTTTTGGGGATGAACGGCTATGGCCAGGGCATCCACGCCCACCTTAAAAATCTTCCCTTCAGGCATTTTCTCCCTTTCTTCGGGTTTTATTTCCCTGGAGGCCAGGCCTATATCCAGCACCCCGTCTAATACTCCCTTTACTCCGAAACCCGAGCCGCCGGTGGAGACGAAGATGATTATGGGATCTGGAGGTAATTGGGGTCGCACCTTATCCCAAGTTTTGTATTTTTCCGTGAAGTTGTCGGCGCACTTGGATATCACCGGCGCCAGGGTGCTGGAGCCCCCGCACTTTATGGCAGCAGGGGGGTGGACGGCCCCGGTTTCCTGGCTCCCCTTCTTTCCGCAACCCGAAAGGAGGCAGAATATGCTCAAGATAACAGCTATACAGGATAACAGTTTTCTCCTTGGCAACTCCATCCCTCCGCATTGTTTTAAGATCAGGAGTTGGACACAAAAACTGAATTTCCTTCATTTTTGCTATAACTTTTCGGCATGTTCCTCAAGCCAGGGGTAGGGAGGGATAGGCGTTTAAATCCCAGGAAGCGAATTCCTTTCGGAGATATTTATAATAGCCGGCGCAGGCTATCATAGCGGCATTATCGGTGCAGAGGTTGAGGGGAGGGGAAAAAAGGGGAAGGCCTATTTTCCGAGCCTCCTCTTCCATTCTGGATCGCAACCTCCGATTGGCCGCCACCCCTCCCACCAGGAGGAGGGATCGGGCCTTTTTCCTGCGGGCAGCTTCTATGCTCTTGCCCACCAGGACATCCACCACCGCCTCCTGAAAGCTGGCGGCCACATCGGCCCTGTTCACATGTTCCCCCCGAGCCGCCGCTTGCCGAAGGTGGTTTATCACCGCCGTCTTCAAACCGCTGAAGCTGAAATCCAGGCTGCCTTCTTCCAGCCAGGCCCGGGGAAACTTTATGGCTTCAGGGTCTCCCCCTTGGGCCAAGAGCTCCAGTTCCGGGCCCCCAGGATAGGGCAAGCCCAGGACCCGGGCCACTTTATCAAAGGCTTCTCCCGCCGCGTCGTCCCGGGTAGAACCCAGTATCTCCAGCTTTCCGTGATCCTCCATGTAAACCAGTTCCGTATGCCCACCGGAAACTATAAGGGCCACAGCGGGAAGGGGTAGCCGGCGATGGGACAGAAAGGCTGCATATATGTGGCCCAAAAGGTGGTGAACTGCCATCAGGGGTTTTTGCAAGGCAAAGGCCGCTGCCTTGGCATAGGAAACCCCCACCAGCAGAGCCCCCACCAGACCCGGACCATGGGTCACCGCTATCCCATGCAGATCCTGAAAGTGGACCCCTGCCCGCTGCAAAGCCTCCTCCACCACCGGCCCTATGTTCTCCATGTGATGGCGGGAGGCTATTTCCGGAACTACCCCGCCGTACCGCCGGTGGATCTCTATCTGGGAGGCCACCACATTGGATAAGATCTCCTGGCCGTCCCGGACCACAGCTGCTGAGGTCTCGTCGCAGGAGGTCTCTATCCCCAGGATGAGCACCATCATAATCTCCTCCACATTATCAAGGCGTCCTCGTTGTTGTCCTCGTAATAGCCCTTGCGCAGCCCGGCGGGGTGGAAGCCCAACCGGCGGTAAAGGCGCTGGGCAGGTATATTGGAAACCCTGACCTCCAGGGTCATCCTTTCCGCCCCCCTGATCTTAGCCTCCTCCATCATCACCTTGAGGAGGACTTCTCCTATCCGCCGTCCCCGATAACCGGGATGGACAGCCACATTGGTTATATGGGCCTCGTCAAGGATCAGCCACATGCCCGCGTAAGCCACCACCTCCTCCTCCACCAGGGCCACATAATAATGGGCCAAAGCATTGTCGTAGAGCTCCCGGAGATAGGCCTCCCGGCTCCAGGGGACAGGGAAGGACACCTTTTCTATGGCCATGACCCTGTCCAGATCCTTGACCATCATGGGGCGTATGGTCACCTCTAAGCCCGGCCCTCCCCCGGAGCCGGGCGCAGGTAAATGGGCTTTAATCGGAAAAGATCGTCGACCTCCCCCATCTGAAGGCGCTTGCCACCTAAGAAGGCTATCACTCCGGCCCGGGGAAAAAAATGGGTAGAGGGCAAAAAATAAACCCTTGATCCCAACTGCCGCCACCATTCGCCAAAGGGCCTGACCCCATCGCCCAACAAGTAGACCGGCTCTCTGTAGGAATCTAATAGGACCAAAAGGGAAGAAGGATGGAGGGCCTGATAAGGAGCCAACAGGCATAATTTCCCCTCCTGCCATCGATATAAAGCCGAATATATCTCCTGACGCCGAGCGTAGAGCACCGGACAAATTATACCATTTATACCCCAGGCGTTCCAAGCCAGGGCGTCTAAAGTGGGAACCCCCACCAGGGGTTTCCCCCCAGCATGGGCCAATCCTTTAGCCGTGGCCAGACCTATCCTAAGGCCGGTGAAAGAGCCCGGACCCAGGGAGACGGCAATGCCTTCCACCTGGGAAAAATCCGTCCCGGTTTTTTGCAAGAGCTGGTCTATGAGGGAAAGGAGGTCAGAAGCCCTTTCTTTATCCCCCTGAACCGATATTTCCCCCCGCAAGTTTTCCCCTTCCATGAGGGCTGCGCTCAGGACGGAGGTGGCGCTATCTATCCCCAAAACTAACAATATTTCTCAGCTCCTCCAGCAGTTCCTGATACCTCTCACCTCTTGCTTCCAGGGTAGCCCTACGGCCCGCACCCGCATATTCCAGCCTTATCCTTAAATATTCAGAAGGCAGGAGGGGCAGCCGTTCCCCCCATTCTATAACGGTAATTCCCCCTCTCTCCCAATATTCTTCTAAACCCAGCTCTTCCAAAGCTTGCTCCCCTTCCAGGCGATACAGATCCACATGGAAAAGGGGATAACGGCCTTGATATTCCCGGATCAGGACGAAGGTGGGGCTGGAGACCTTATCCCCAATCCCCAGACCCCGCGCCAGCCCCTGAACCAGGGTGGTCTTCCCTGCCCCCAGTTCTCCGGTAAGAATAACTATATCGCCAGGCTGCAGGAGGCTGGCCAGGGTATAACCCAACATCCGGGTATCCTCCTGATCTTTCAAGTGTATCTCCAACATCATCACGATACTCCTGAGGAGAGGTCTTTCTCCAGTTTATCCCAAAGAGCTTTTAGCTTCTTGAAATCCTTAAGGGCCAGAAGCTTTTTACCCCCGTCCCGCAGCAGGGCCGCAGGGTGAAACGTAGGCAGAAAATAAATGCCGGCCCGGCAAAAGATTTTCCCCCTTATCTGGGTAATCCGGGCTTCCGGGTCTATTAAGGCTCTGGCCGCCACAGAGCCCAGACATACAATGATATGGGGGCGGATAAACCCTATCTGGGCCTTCAAATAGGGCAGGCAGGCCTGAATTTCCTCAGGCCGGGGTTCCCGGTTTCCTGGAGGACGGCATTTCACCACATTGGTGATATAGAGGGTTTCCCGTTTCAGGCCGGAAGCGGCCAAAAGCCGGTTTAAAATCTCCCCCGCCGGCCCCACAAAGGGCCTTCCCACTTCGTCTTCCACAGCCCCCGGCGCCTCCCCCACCAACATGACCGTAGCGGGGATAGGGCCTTCGCCAAGGACAATATTCTTAACGCTTAAGCTTAAAGGACACCTTTTGCACGATTTTACTTTTTCTTCTAGACAACGCCAATCCTTAAAATCCATCCCGGTTTCCCCGAAGTTCAGATTTAACCCTCCTCACCGTTGCCAAAAGCCTGGAAGCTGCCTCTTTCACATCTTCAGCTGCCAGAACCGCACTTATCACCGCCACACCGTCGGCTCCGGCCCTTATGACTTCTTCTACATTTTCCTGCTTTATCCCCCCTATAGCCACCAGGGGGAGGGGGACCGCTCTTCTTATAGCCCTCAACCCCTCCAGACCTATGGGTTCCCCGGCGTCCTTCTTGGTAAGGGTGGGGAAAATGCTGCCCACCCCCAGATAATCGGCTCCGTCCCTCCAGGCTTCTGAAGCCTCCTCCACAGTCCCCGCCGATACACCCAGGATTTTATGTTTGCCTAGGATCTTTCTGGCCAGGGAAGGGGGGATATCTTCCTGCCCCACATGGGCTCCATCCGCCTCCACCGCCAGGGCCACATCTATCCTGTCGTTGACTATGAAGAGGGCCCCGGCCTCCCAGGTGAGCTCCCTTATCTTCTGGCCCACCTCCACCAATCTCCTTCCGGGCCAATCCTTCTCCCGGAGCTGGATCACGGTGGCCCCTCCCTGGAGGGCCTGACGCACCAGCTCTAAAGTCTCCCTCCCTCTGCCCCACTGGGTGGTTATTATAACATAGAGATCCCAAAGGTCCATAAGAATATCCCCTCAAAAATCAGAGCCGCCCAGACGGCGGCCCCCTGGATCATAAGGCCCGCTTCCCCTTTTCCCAAGAGGGCAGAAGGGCCTTTACCCTCTCCTTGAGTTCGTCCAGGTCAAAGGGTTTACAGATGATGTCGCTGGCCCCCAGTCTCATAAGTTCCTGCACGTCATCCTCCTCCACATAAGCGGACATGACCATGACCGATGTCTCAGGAGCCTCCCTCTTTATGCGGGGCAAAGCCTCCAGCCCGTCCATCAAGGGCGTCCTCAGGTCCATCAGCACCACATGGGGATGCCAGCAGAGAACCTCGTTCAGCGCCTCTTTGCCGTTGGCCGCCACCCTGACCTTGTAGCCCTCCTCCTGGAAGACCATCTGGAGGAGGATCCTGACCCCTTGCTGATCGTCCACCACCAATATTTTAGCCAAGGCCCCTTCTCTCTTGTCCGTATCCCATTTGCTGGGATAAATCCTTCGACACTCAGGGGACTTTTTCCTGCAAAGCATGGCAAATATAGGCAAAATTACCTTATTATTTTTATAAAATGGGCAAAAATGCCTAGATGGCTCTGATGGTGTTGATAGAGGTCTTCGGGATGCCACTGGACGCCCAGGACAGGCAGCTCTTCCCCTTCAAAGGCCTCTATTAAGCCATCGGGGCCTACGGCGCTGATCTTTAGTCCTGGGGCCAATTTACCTATTCCCTGATGGTGGCGGCTGTTCACCCACGCCTCCCTTCCCAGGAGGGGATATAAAAAGCTATCCCTTTCTATGCGGATGGGGTGTCCCCGCCCCTCTCTTCCCCCATCGTGCATCTCCCCTGGGACCTCCTGCTCCAGATCCCCTCCCAGGGCCACGTTGATGACCTGCATACCCCGGCAGATGCCCAGAACGGGCTTCCGGGCCTCTAAAGCAGCCTTCACCAGGGCCAGCTCGAACAAGTCCCTTTTTACCTGCACCCGCCTCAACTCCCCCTTAACCGGAGCATTATAAAAAGAGGGGTGAACGTCTCCCCCGCCCGTTAACATAAAACCCTCCAGGGCGTCCACATAGAGTTGTACCCAAGCAGGATCCATCGGAGGCAGGATAAAAGGAAGACCCCCTGCTGAAGATAAGGCCTCCAGGTAGGCCCCCCTTAAGGAAGCCCGTCCCTCGGAATCAAAGCCACAGGTGACCCCTATCCTCTTGATGAGCCCCACCTCCTCAGATTTCCCGCAAGCCCAGGCTGATCTCGATGGCCCGATTCACCTTGGCCATGGTCTCTTCATCCAGCACCGCTATTTTCTGCTTTAAACGGCTCTTGTCTATGGTGCGGATCTGCTCCAGCAGGATCACCGAATCCTTTTCCAGCCCCGTCTTGGCAGCGCTTATCTCCACATGGGTGGGAAGTTTGGCCTTGTTTATCTGGGAGGTGATGGCGGCCACGATGGTGGTGGGACTGTACTGGTTGCCTATGTCGTTTTGAACTATGAGGACAGGCCTTATACCCCCCTGCTCAGAGCCCACCACAGGATTCAGTTGAGTATAAAAGATGTCTCCCCTTCTCACCAACATGGCTAACTTAACTCCGCCAATTTCTTTTCGTAATACAGCTGGGCTTCGTTTTCCGCTTCCAGCCCTTCTAAAGCTAAGGATAAATTTATG
>DRZV01000069.1 GCA_011375465.1 Neomoorella mulderi | reverse complement strand
TAAGAGACAGCCCCACCACTGCCCAGAATTCCCCTTCTCGGATGGTAAGGCTCACGTCCTCTAGAGCCCTTATGGATTCCCTTCCCAGACGATAAGAGAAGCTCACCGCTTCCAGCCTAAGCTCCATAGGGCCCTTGCCATCTCCCTAGGGGAAGCCATGCCAGGAGGTACCTCTATTCCCCTGGCCCTAAGCCTTTGCCCCAGGTCTATGAGGGAGGGTGCACGCAGCCCCGCTTCCCTTAACTTCTCCTGCTCTTCCAGTATTTCTCTGGAAGAGCCTTTCAGGAAAACCTCCCCTTCCCTCAGCACCAGCATCTTCTCTGCCAGGGAAGCTTCCTCCATGTTGTGGGTGATGAACACCAGGGATATATCCCTTTCCCTTTTCCATCTGAAGAGCAGATCCCAGATCTCCTCCCTGGTGACGGGGTCCAGCATGGCGGTGGCTTCGTCCAAGATCAAATAGCGGGGCTCCATCACCAATATCCCCGCCAGGGCCACCCTCTGCTTTTGCCCACCGGAAAGGCGGGCAGGGGGGCGATGCCTTAAAACCCTGAGGTCCAAAAGATCCAGGATCTCTTCCACCCTCTGCCTTATGGCTTCTGGGGGCAAACCCAGGTTTTCCAGGCCAAAGGCCACATCCTCCTCCACCGTCTGGGCTATCAGCTGGTTGTCGGGATCCTGAAACACCACGCCCACCCAGCGGCGGATTTCCTTCAAGTTCCCCTCCTCCCGGGTATCCAGGCCCTCCACCCTCACCCGGCCCTTCTGGGGTTTTAAGATTCCGTTGAGAAGGAGGGCCAGGGTGGATTTGCCGGAGCCGTTTCTGCCCACCACTGCCCACGTCTCTCCAGGGAATACGGTCCAGGTGAGGTTTTTTACCGCTTCCCTGGGGGCGTGGGGATAGGTGAAGGTGACCCCTTCAACCTCCAGCATTTAGACCAATTCCACCCGGGCCAAGGGAGCCCCGTCGCCTTGGCGAAAACCCGTCTTGACTATCCGGGTATACCCCCCGTTCTGGGCCTGATAACGGGGTGCTATATCTTTAAAGAGCTTGACCACCACTTCTTCGTCCAGAAGATAGGCCAGGGCCTGGCGGCGGGAATGGAGATCACCCTTTTTGCCCAGGGTGATCATCTTTTCTGCGATGCGCTTCAGCTCCTTAGCCCGGGTTTCAGTGGTCTCTATTTTTCCTTCCCGAAAAAAGGAGGTCACCAGATTGCGGAGCATCATCCTGCGGTGATCTGACCTCCTCCTCAATTTGCGGTAACCCATGCGTTTCCCCCCTATCCTTCGCTTTCTTTCAAGGAAAGCCCCAGTTCAGCCAACTTTTTGGTTACCTCTTCTAGAGATTTTTTGCCTAAATTGCGAACCTTCATCATGTCCTCGTGGCTCTTTTGAATGAGCTCCCCTACGGTGTTGATCCCCGCCCGTTTTAAACAGTTATAGGAGCGCACCGAAAGCTCCAGCTCTTCTATGGGCATATCCAGGTAGCGATTTTTATTTTCCTCCCCTTTTTCCACCAGGTGCAGTTCATCGCCGCACCGCTCCGAGAGATTTAAAAAAAGTTTGAAATGCTCTATCAAAATCCGGGCTGCGGTGGAGATGGCCTCGTCCGGGGTCACCGCGCCGTTGGTCCAGACTTCCAAGGTGAGCTTATCATAATCGGTTATCTGGCCTACCCGGGTATTTTCCACCCTATAGTTGACCTTATGAACTGGTGAAAAAAGGGAATCTACCGGGATGACTCCGATGGGCTGGTTTTCCTTTTTGTTCCTCTCCGCGGGCACATATCCTCGCCCCTTTTCTACGGTCATCTCCATGAAAAGGCGGCCCCCCTCCTCCAGGGTAGCCAGGTGGAGCTCAGGGTTGATTATCTCCACATCGGCATCGGCCTTGATATCTCCCGCGCTCACTTCCCCCTCTCCCTCAGCTTCCACCCTCAACACCCGGGGCTCATCGGTATGGAGCCTTAAGGCCAGGGACTTTAAGTTCAATATTATCTCGGTTACGTCCTCCACTACCCCTGGTATAGCAGAAAATTCATGCAAGACCCCCTCTATCTTCACCGAGGTGACGGCTGCCCCAGGAATAGAGGAAAGGAGGATACGGCGAAGGGAATTGCCCAAAGTGGTGCCGTAGCCCCTTTCCAGAGGTTCTATGACAAAACACCCGTACTTGGGGGTGAGCTCCACCTGTTCGATTCTCGGCCTCTCTATGATAACCATAGCTACCCAACCTCCCTCCGGAGCCCTTACTTTGAATAGAGCTCTACGATGAGGTGCTCTTGGACAGGGACGTCTATCTGATCGCGGGTGGGCAGGGCCAATACTTCCCCTTCCATCTTTTCGGGATCCACTTTGAGCCAGGCAGGGGGTGTGTGCACCGCAGCGGCTGCGGCCAATTCCTTAAAGAGGGGCAATTCCCTGCTCTTATCCTTCACCGCTATTTTATCCCCGGGACGTACCAGGTAAGACGGTATATCCACCTTTCTTCCATTTACTGTAAAATGTCCATGGCGCACCAGCTGCCTGGCCTGAGCCCTGGAAGAGGCGAAACCCAAGCGGTAGACCACATTGTCCAGCCGCCGTTCCAGGAGGATCAAGAGGTTTTCGCCGGTAACCCCTTTCATCCTCTCCGCTTTTTCGAAATAGTTCCTGAACTGCCTCTCCAAGACCCCGTAGATCCTCTTGGCCTTCTGCTTTTCCCGCAGCTGGAGGCCGTATTCCGAGAGCTTCCTTTTGACCTGCCCGTGCTGCCCCGGAGCATAGGGGCGGCGAACCAGGGGGCACTTGTCGGAATAGCATCGGTCCCCCTTGAGATAGAGCTTTATCCCTTCCCGTCGGCAAAGACGGCAAACCGGTCCTGTATATCTGGCCAAATTATTACCTCCTTTCTCCAGCTATACTCTGCGCCTTTTGGGAGGGCGGCAGCCGTTGTGGGGTATAGGGGTCACATCTTTGATTACAGTGACCTCTAGGCCTGCCGCCTGTAGGGAGCGTATGGCCACTTCCCTACCCGCTCCCGGGCCTTTAACGTAACACTCCACTTCCCTCATGCCGTGCTCCATAGCCTGCCTGGCAGCCTCCTCCGCCGCCCTCTGGGCGGCAAAAGGGGTGCCCTTTCTGGTACCGGAAAAACCCACAGTGCCTGCGCTGGCCCAGGCTATGGTGTTGCCGTTCTTATCTGTTATGGTGATAATGGTGTTGTTGAAGGTGGATTTGATATGGGCTATGCCGCTCTCCACCATTTTCCTTTCCCGCCGCCGCGGCCTGGCACCCTTTTTGGCCATGATCCCCCTCCTTTACTTCTTTTCCTTCCTCTTGCCTGAACCTACGGTTTTCCTGGGCCCTTTCCTGGTCCTGGCATTGGTCCTGGTCCTCTGACCCCGTACTGGCAGGCCCAAGCGGTGCCTTATGCCCCTGTAGCAGCCTATCTCGATTAATCTCCTTATATTTAAGGCCACTTCCCGCCGGAGGTCCCCCTCCACGGTGAGGTTTTGGTCTATATAGCTCCTCAGCCTGGAGATCTCGTCCTCCGTGAGATCCTTCACCTTGGTATCGGGATTCACGTTGGTGGCAGCCAGTATTTTCTTGGCAGTGGGCCTACCTATGCCGTAAATATAGGTGAGGGCCACCTCTATCCTTTTATCTTTGGGTAAATCTACCCCGGCAATCCTGGCCATAGAAGCCCTCCTTTCTATCCCTGTCTCTGCTTATGCTTAGGATTTTCGCAGATGACCATGACCCGCCCCTTACGCCTTATTATCTTGCATTTCTCGCACATGGGTTTTACCGAAGGCCTGACTTTCATGATCATACCTCCTTTACTTGAAACGGTATACTATACGGCCCCTGGTAAGATCGTAAGGAGATAATTCCACCAAAACCCGATCGCCCGGCAAAATACGGATAAAGTTCATCCTGATCTTCCCCGAAACATGGGCCAGCACCCGATGCCCCGTGCTGAGCTCTACCCTGAACATGGCATTGGGTAAGGGTTCGATCACCGTGCCTTCCACCTCGATCACGTCTTCTTTAGCCATTCCCATCCCCCCTTTCCCTATTATTTTCCAGCAACCTGGCTATCTCCCTGCGCACCTCGGCATCGGTGACCTTTTCGCCCCGCTGCAGACGCTCTGCCAGTTCCCTCGCCACCCTGTTGACCGGCTGGACGTGGATCACATTTTTCAGCTTGGGTTTTGAAACCCGGCGCAGGTCTCCGTCCACCAGGCAGACCCTGTCGGGTCCCAATACCTCCCACACCAAAAAGGGGCGCCCCCTGTCCCTGCCAGCCCGAGAATATACCAACTGCCCCACCACCAGCCGGGGCGGCGCCTTTTTCTTCCCCACCTTCCTCCCTCCTAAGGCAGAGTCAGGATCTGAGGGCCTTCTTCAGTTATGGCCACAGTGTGTTCAAAATGGGCGGAAGGCTTTCCGTCTTTGGTCACCACGGTCCAACCGTCCTCCTTGGTGACCACCTCATGGGTCCCCACATTCACCATGGGCTCGATGGCCAGCACCATTCCCGGACGGAGGCGAGGGCCGAACCCGGGCGGGCCAAAATTGGGGACCTGGGGATCCTCATGGAGATGGGCGCCTATGCCGTGCCCCACGTAGTCCCTCACCACGGAAAAACCCCGGGATTCCACATGGGTTTGGATGGCATGGGAGATGTCGCTCAAGCGGTTGCCCACCACCGCCTTTTTTATCCCCTCATACAGGGCCTCCAGGGTGACCTGCAGCAGATTCTTCTTTATTTCGTCCACTTCCCCCACTGGGAAGGTGTAGGCGGCATCCCCATAAAAACCATCTTTTACCACACCCACATCAGTACTAATAATATCTCCTTCTTTTAGCCTCCTTAAACCGGGTATACCGTGGACCACTTCTTCGTTTATGGAGGCGCAGATGGTGGAGGGATAGCCCCTGTAGCCTTTAAACGCGGGCTGGGCTCCGTGCTTCTTTATAAACTCTTCTGCTCTCTGGTCCAATTCGGCCGTGGTTATGCCGGGCCGGATATGGCGGCCCATCAGCTCCAGAACCCCGGCAACTATCCTCCCTGCCACCCGCATCTTTTTGATCTCTTCCCTTGTTTTCAGGATTATCATTTCTCTACTCCCAACATCTGGATTATGGACTGGGTCACCTCCTGGATATCTCCATTGCCGTCCACCCCCTTCAGGAGGTTCCGCTCCTTATAATAATTTATAAGGGGCTGGGTCTGCTGTCTATAGGTGGCTAGGCGTTTGCTTACGGTCTCCGGGCGGTCGTCTTCCCTCTGGATCAGAGGGGAACCGCACCGGTCACATATCTCATCCCTCTGGGGGGGATCATACTTTAAATGATAAGTGGCTCCGCACTGGGGGCATATCCTCCGGCCCGTAAGCCTTGCCATCAGCTCTTCTTCAGAAACCTGGAGGTTGATGACCGCGTCCAGCTTTTCTCCCCTGGCCTCCAGCCAGGCGTCCAAAGCCTGAGCTTGGGGGATGGTCCGGGGGAACCCGTCCAGCAAAAATCCCCTCTGGCAGTCGGGCTGGCTCAGGCGCTCCTTAACTATTTCCACTGTCAGTTCGTCTGGCACCAGACCCCCGCTTTTTAGATAGGCCTCCACCTTCTTCCCCAGAGGGGTGCCTTCCTGGATGGCCCGACGGAAGATGTCGCCGGTGGAGATGTGGGGGACCCCCAAGAGTCCGCTGAGGACGCTGGCCTGGGTCCCCTTGCCCGCTCCTGGCGGGCCCAAAAGGATTAAACGCACCCTTCTACCCCCTCGCTATTTTATAAAACCCTGGTAATGGCGCAGTACAAGATAGGACTCCATCTGCTTCATGGTCTCCAGGGCTACACCCACCACTATTAAAAGGGAGGTGCCTCCGAAGTAGACGTTGATGCCGGTAAGGGCCATAACGAAATTTGGCAAAAGGGCGATGAAAGCCAGAAATAAGGCCCCCACTACAGTTATCCTGGTCAGCACCCGTTCGATATACTCGGCGGTAGGTCTCCCCGGCCTCAAGCCCGGTATGAATCCCCCATATTTTTTGATGTTATCGGCCACGTCCTGGGGATTGAAGGTAACCGCTGTATAAAAATAGGTGAAGAAGATGATGAGCAGGGCATATAGGACCATATATAGGGCTGAGCGGGGATCAAAGAGCCTCTGCACCACCTGGGCAAAGGAGCTGTGGGGGAACCAGGAAGCCAAGGTGGTGGGAAACATGAGGATGGACATGGCGAAAATGACAGGGATCACCCCAGCTTGGTTGACCTTCAAGGGTATATAGGTGCTCTGACCCCCATAGAGCCTCCTGCCCACCATCCTTTTGGCATACTGGACTGTGATGCGGCGCTCCCCCATCTGGATGGCCACCACCGCCCCGATGATCACCACGGCTATTATCAGAAACAGGGCTACGGAGAAGAGGTGCACCTCTCCGGTGGCCATATATTGATATACGTTGGCTACCCCGGCGGGCAGCCGGGAGACTATACCGGCGAAAATTATCAGGGATATGCCGTTGCCTATGCCCTTCTCGGTGATGAGCTCCCCCATCCACATGAGGAAAGCGGTCCCCGCGGTCAGCATGATGGCCGTCACCACGTAATTGTGTATGCCGGGATGGAGGAAGGCACCGGAGCGGGATAGCCAGAGGGCTGTGCCCAGGGCCTGGATAAAACTCAAGACCACCGTACCGTACCTGGTATATTGAATGATCTTTTTCCGGCCCTCTATATCTTCCTTGGCCATCTTTTCCAAGGAAGGGATGACCACGGTTAAAAGCTGCATTATGATAGAGGCGTTGATATAGGGCATTATCCCCATGGCGAAAAGGGAAAAACGCTTAAAGGCGCCACCGGAGATGATGTCGAAAAACCCCATGATGGTGCCGGTACGGATCAGCTGATCCAGTATGGCATGGTTTATGCCGGGGAGGGGGATGTGGGCCCCGAAGCGAAAGACTGTGAACATGAGGAGAGTGAAGACTATCCTTCGGCGCAGTTCCTCGATCTTCAAGGCGCTGGTCAGGGTGTTTAACAACTAGATCACCTCGACCCGGCCCCCCGCTGCCTCAACCTTGGCTATGGCCTGTTTGCTGGCAGCGTGGACCCTGACAATAAGGGGTTTGCTGATCTCCCCGTCTCCCAAGATTTTTACCCCGTCTTTGACCTTTTTGATCAATCCCGCTTCTCTTAAAAGTTCAGGGGTGACCACCGTATGGGGTTCAAACCGCTCCAAGTCCTTTACATTGATGATGGCCCACTCCCTGGCGAAGGGATTGGTAAATCCCCTCTTGGGTACCCGCCGGACCAAAGGCATCTGGCCTCCTTCAAAACCAGGGCGGATCTTGCCTCCCGAGCGGGCTTTTTGCCCTTTATGTCCCCTGCCGCTGGTCTTTCCCAATCCTGAACCTATACCCCTACCCACCCTCTTGGGCCCAAACTTGGAGCCAGGGGCGGGCCGCAGTTCATGTAGGCGCATCTTTCTTCCCCCTATTCCGCGATTTCTTCCCATCTTATCAGGTGAGCCAGTTTTTTCACCTGACCCCGGATAGCGGGGTTATCGGGGAGGATAACCTGCTGGTTGAGCCTCCTTAATCCCAGGGATCTGGCCGTCCTCCTCTCCGTTTCCGGCCTGCCTATAAGGCTCTTCACCAAGGTAATCTTGAGCCTTCCCATAACCATTCCTCCTTTAGCCCAACAGCTCGGCCACAGATTTGCCCCTGAGCCTGGCCACCTCTTGGGCAGTCTTGAGGTTTTTCAAAGCTTCCATGGTGGCATAGACCACATTTATGGGATTGCGGGAACCCAAGCTCTTGGTCAGCACGTCCCGAATACCTGCTGCCTCCAGCACCGCCCTCACCGGGCCTCCAGCGATCACCCCTGTGCCGGGGGCCGCGGGTTTTAGGAGGACTTTGGCCGCTCCAAATTTAACTGTTATCTCATGGGGTATGGTGGTGCCCACCATGGGTACCTGGATCATATTCTTTTTGGCCTCCTCGGTGGCCTTCCGGATGGCCTCTGGAACTTCTGTGGCCTTACCCAGGCCAGCCCCCACATGGCCATGGCCGTCGCCCACCACCACCAGGGCGGAAAAATTGAACCGCCTTCCGCCCTTGACAACCTTGGCTACCCGGCGAATCTGAACAACCCTCTCCTGCAATTCGCCTGCCCTTTCTTTTTCCGGCATATTTCCCCTCCTTTCCTAGAACTCCAGACCTGCTTCGCGAGCCCCTTCGGCTACCGCAGCTACCCTGCCGTGATAGATGGTTCCCCCTCGGTCAAATACCACTTTTTGTATTCCCCGGGCCAAGGCCCTTTTGCCTACCAGCCGGCCCACTTCCCGGGCCGCCTCTTTGTTGGCACAAGATTTGGAACCATTCCACTGGGCCCGGAATTCCGGATCTAAGGTGGAGGCGGACACCAGGGTGACCCCCCGGGTATCGTCTATGATCTGGGCGTAGATATGCTTCAAGCTCTTGTATACACAAAGCCGCGGCCTCTCCGGAGTGCCCATTATCCGCTTCCGGACCCGTAAATGGCGCCGACGCCACCTCTCTTTACGGCTCTCCCTGCTTATCATAGCCCTAACCCCCCTATTTCTTACCGCCTTTAGCACCGGTCTTGCCTGCTTTGAGCTTGATAAACTCCCCTTCGTAACGGATCCCCTTCCCTTTATAGGGTTCTGGGGGACGCACGGCCCTTATCCTGGCTGCCATCATACCCACCGCGGCCTTATCTATGCCCTTGACTATGATCTTGTTGGGAGCTGGCACCTCGATCTCCAGCCCCTCCTCAGGGACTATCTCCACAGGATGGGTGTATCCCACGGTGAGCACCAGTTTATTGCCCTGTTTAGCCGCCCTGTATCCCACCCCCACCAGTTCCAGGGCCTTTTCAAAGCCCTTGGTAACTCCTTCCACCATATTCTTGAGGAGGGTCCTGGAAAGCCCGTGAAGAGCCCGGTGGGGTTTAGAATCCGAAGGCCGGATGCACTTTAGCCAGTTCTCCTCCCGCACTATGCTTATCTCTGGAGGAAAGGTTTTGGTGATCTTCCCCTTAGGTCCTTTTACTGTCACCACGTTGCCCTCAATGGTGACTTCCACCCCTGGAGGTATCTCTATGGGTTTTTTGCCTATCCGGGACATCCCTTCACCCCCGTTATTACCAGATGTAGCAGATGACTTCTCCCCCTACCCCTTGCCGGCGGGCCTCCTTGTCGGTGAGGATCCCCTTGCTGGTGGAAAGGATGGCTATGCCCAACCCCCCCAACACCCTGGGTATCTCCCCCTTGCGGGCATATACCCTCCGACCGGGCCGGCTGATCCTCTTGAGCCCGGTGATCACCCTCTCCTTGTTGGGGCCGTATTTGAGATATATCCTCAAGATTCCCTGTTTTCCGTCTTCTATATATTCCAGATCCTTGATGTAGCCTTCCTTCTTCATGATCTCCGCAATGGCCCTCTTCATCTTGGAAGCAGGCACTTCCACCTTATCCAGATAAACCAGGTTGGCATTGCGGATGCGGGTGAGCATATCCGCAATAGGATCGGTCATCAATTCTTATCCCTCCCTACCAACTGGCTTTTACCACACCCGGCAACTCCCCTCTATGGGCCAGCTCCCGGAAGCATATGCGGCAAAGGCCGAATTTCCGCAAATATCCACGGGCACGACCGCAACGCCAGCAGCGGTTATAAGCCCTCACTTTGAACTTAGGAGGGCGGGATTGCTTTATCAGCAAAGCCTTTCTGGGCATAATTGACCCCCCTTCTTCAGTGTTCTCTAAAAGGCATACCCAACAGGCGTAAAAGTTCCCGCGCTTCCTCATCCGTCTCCGCCGTGGTCACTATGGTGATCTCCAATCCCCGCACTTTATCGATCTTATCATAGTCGATCTCGGGGAAGACCAACTGTTCCCGCAGCCCTAAAGTATAGTTACCCCTCCCATCGAAGGCATGGGGCGATACCCCTTGAAAATCCCTGACCCTGGGCAAGGCCACGTTTATCAATCGGTCCAGGAATTCGTACATCCTGTCGCGCCTCAAAGTCACCTTGCAGCCGATGGGCGTTCCTTTCCTCAACTTGAAGCCGGCGATGGATTTTTTAGCCCTGGTTATCGGGCCTCTGACCGGTTATGGCCATGAGATCCTGGACTGCACCGTCCAGGGCCTTGGGGTTCTGGGTGGCCTCCCCCACCCCGATGTTCACCACGATCTTTTCCAGGCGGGGGACCTGCATTATATTTTTGTATCCAAATTTTTCCATCATGGCCTTCCGGATTTCTTTAAAGTATTTCTCTTTCAATCTGGCTACCACGTACAGCCCCCTCCCTCTGGGCTAATCTATTACTTCCCCACACTTCTTGCAATAGCGGACTTTTTTGCCATCGGCCAGAAACCTTTTGCCTATCCGAGTGGGCCGGTTGCACTTGGTGCAGAAGAGCATGACCTTGCTGCTGGACATGGGGGCTTCCTTCTCGATTATTCCCCCCTGGGGCATCTTAGGGGTAGGACGGGTGTGTTTTTTGACTATGTTTACCCCTTCCACCACCACCCTCCCCTCTTTGGGTATCACCCGGAGGACTTTTCCCTTCTTGCCTGCGTCCTTTCCCTTTATCACCATAACCAGGTCGCCCTTCTTCACATGTACCTTGGTAGAGGCCACGCTTACCACTCCTTTACAGCACTTCTGGGGCCAGAGATATTATCCTCATGAAGTTCTTTTCCCTCAATTCCCGAGCCACTGGCCCGAATATCCGGGTGCCTCGGGGAGCGCCGTGTTCAGTGATTATGACAGCGGCGTTCTCGTCGAAACGGATATAAGAGCCGTCTTCTCTCCTTATGGGCCTTTTGGTCCTCACCACCACCGCCCGCACCACGTCCCCCTTTTTTACCACGCCTCCAGGCGTAGCCTCCTTGACCGAAGCTATTATCACATCTCCTACGCTGGCATAACGTCTGCCGGAACCACCCAGGACCCTGATGCAGAGGATTTCCCGGGCACCGGTATTGTCAGCCACCTTCAACCGGGTCTCCTGTAAAATCATCTTTCCTCCCTCCTTCCGGCAGGGTTATTTGGCCCTTTCCAATATTTCCACTACTCTCCAACGCTTCTCCTTGCTCAAAGGCCGGGTTTCCATGATCTTCACTTTATCGCCCACCCGGCACTGGTTTTCTTCATCGTGGGCTTTAAATTTGCGAGTCCTCCGGTATATCTTCCCCAAAAGGGGATGGCGGACCAGGCTCTCCACTGCCACCACCACGGTTTTGTCCATCTTGTCGCTGACCACGGTGCCTATCCTCACTTTGCGGCTACCCCGCTCCAAGGCTCTACCCCCTTTCTAGAATTGCTGGGCCCGCTCCCTCTGCAATTCCCTTTCCCTCAAGATGGTCTTGGCTCTAGCTATATTGCGCTTCACTTCCCTGACCCTCATGGGATTATCCACATGTCCGGTAACCAGCTGGAAACGCAGGTTGAAAAGCTCCTTCTTCAATTCCTCTATTCTGCGGAGCAGTTCCTCGTCGCTCAATTCCCGCATCTCTTTAGCTCTCATGGGCCCCACCCGCCTCTTCCCGTTTTACAAATCTGGTTTTTATGGGAAGCTTATGGGAAGCCAACCGCATGGCCTCCCGGGCCACCTCTTCGGGAACTCCCCCTATCTCAAAAAGAATGCAACCTGGTTTCACCACCGCCACCCAGAACTCCGGCGCCCCCTTACCCCCGCCCATACGGGTCTCGGCAGGCTTGGCAGTTATGGGGGTGTGGGGAAAGATCTTTATCCATATCTTTCCACCCCGTTTGAGGTAACGGGTCATGGCTATACGGGCTGCCTCTATCTGCTGGCCGGTTATCCAGGAGGGCTCTAGGGCCTGAAGCCCATACTCACCGAACTGGACTTCTGTGCCCCTGGTGGCCCTTCCCTTGGGGGAAGGCCGATGGGGCTTACGATACTTTACCCTTTTGGGCATCAGCATGTTCTTCTCCCCCTTCCTGGCTTTTCAGCTGCTCGGGCAGCACTTCCCCCCTGTTGATCCATACCTTTACCCCTATCTTACCGTAGGTGGTTATGGCTTCGGCGAAGCCATAATCTATATCCGCCCTCAAAGTGTGAAGGGGGACTTTCCCTTCGCGATACCACTCTGTCCTGGCTATCTCCGCTCCTGCCAATCTCCCGCTGCAGGCCACTTTTATCCCCAGGGCCCCTGCCCGCAAGGCCCTGGCCACAGCCTGCTTCATGGCCCTCCGGAAGGCCACCCTTTTTTCTATCTGGGCAGCGATGTTCTCCGCCACCAGCTGGGCATCGAGTTCGGGCTTTTTGATTTCCACTATATTGACGGATACCTGCTTGCCCGTCATCTCCTCCAGTTCCCGGCGGAGATTTTCCACTTCGCTGCCTCCCCGGCCGATTATTATCCCCGGACGGGCGGCGTTGATGATAACCCTTACCCGGTTGGCAGCCCGTTCTATTTCAATGCTGCCTATACCTGCCTGGTATAGCTTTGTTTTTATATGCTGCCTGATCTTATGGTCTTCCTTTAAAAGTGCCTTGTATTCCTTCTCGCTGAACCAACGGGAATCCCAAGTGCGGATCACTCCTAGCCTGAATCCCTTGGGATGAACCTTCTGGCCCATACCATCAATCCTCCTTCTCCCCCACGATTACCGTTATGTGGCAGGTGCGCCGCCTGCGGACGTCGGCCCTGCCGTAGGCCCGGGGGCGGTAGCGCTTCCATATGGGGCCTTCGTCCACATAGGCCCGCTTGACCATAAGGGCTTCAGGATCCATGTCGTAATTGTGCTCGGCGTTGGCCACCGCTGAGCGCAACACCTTAGCTATTATCCGGGCTGCCCTCTTGGGTGCAGTTCTGAGAATGGCCTCCGCTTCCCTCACGTCCTTGCCCCGGATTAAATTTATGACCTGGCGCACCTTTAAGGGGGACATTCTTATATACCTGGCTACGGCTCTGGCTTCCATGGATATCTACCCCCTATCTTTCACCGCTGAGGCTTGTTCTGTCTGGCCTGCATGGCCCCTAAAGGTCCTGGTGGGAGCAAATTCACCCAGCTTGTGGCCCACCATCTCCTCGGTGATGTAGATGGGGACATGCCGGCGACCATCATATACGGCTATGGTGTGCCCCACCATCTCCGGGAAGATGGTGGAACGCCGAGACCAGGTCTTTATCACCTTTTTGATCCCCTTTTCGTTCATCTCCCGGATTTTCTTTAATAGCTTCTCATCGCAGTAGGGTCCTTTTTTCAGGGACCTCCCCACCCGTTAACCCCCCTCGTATCCTATTTGCGCCTTTTGACTATCAATTTGTCGCTGGGTTTATTTTTCTTCCTGGTTTTAACCCCATGGGCCAGCTTGCCCCAAGGGGTCACCGGATGCCTGCCTCTGGGGGCCTTGCCCTCGCCGCCGCCATGGGGATGGTCCACAGGGTTCATGGCTGAACCCCGCACTGCAGGCCGGATGCCCAGCCAGCGGCTGCGGCCAGCTTTGCCTATGGTGATGTTCTCCCAGTCAACATTCCCCACCTGGCCTATGGTGGCCCGGCACTCCTCCCTAACCTTCCTCAATTCCCCCGAAGGCAGGCGCAGGAGCACATACCCGCCCTCCTTGGCCATTACCTGGGCGCTGGTGCCCGCGGCCCTGGCCAACTGCCCTCCCTTTCCGGGGGTGAGCTCTATGTTGTGGACGAAGGTGCCCACAGGGATATGGCTCAGGGGAAGGGCGTTGCCCACCTTGATGTCCGCTTCCGGGCCGCTCATGACCACATCGCCCACCTTGAGCCCCTCGGGGGCCAAAATATACCTCTTTTCCCCATCGGCATAGTGGAGGAGGGCTATGTGGGCAGAACGATTGGGATCGTATTCGATAGTGGCCACCCGAGCGGGTATGCCGTCCTTATCTCTTTTGAAATCTATAATGCGGTAGAGCCGCTTATGGCCTCCTCCCCGGTGGCGCACGGTGATACAGCCCCGCACGTTGCGCCCCGCGCTCTTCTTCAAGGGCTCCACCAGGGGCTTATAGGGTTCGGTAGCCGTAAGCACGCTGTAATCTATCACCGTCATCTGTCGCCGCCCCGGGGAAGTGGGCTTATACTTCTTTATCCCCATATTCCTCCCTCCTTTCTCTATTCTAAAGTCTCAAACAGGGGTATCTTATCTCCAGGCTTTAAGGTCACTATGGCCTTTTTCCGGTCAGGCGTCCTCCCCTCGCTCCTGCCCATACGCCGCCTCTTACCCCGATCCATAAGGGTGTTAACCTTGAGAACTTTGACGTTGAAAAGCCTTTCTACAGCCTTTTTTATCTCTATCTTGTTGGCTTCCGGGTGCACCAAAAAGGTATATTTATTCTGTTTGATGAGGTCTGTAGATTTTTCCGTCACCACGGGAGCCAGAATAATGTCCTCTGGAGCCTTCATCCGGCCAACACCTCCTGAAGGCGCTCTATGGCCTCTCTGGTGGCTATGAGCTTATCGTGGGCCAAGAGATCGTAAACATTGATCCTCTCCACGGGAAGGCAGGTGATGCCGGGAAGGTTCCGGGCCGACAGCTCCACCACAGGATCCCGGGAAGCGGTAACCACCAGGGCCTTGCGGTCTACCTCCAGGGCCTTCAAGAGGGCCACCATGTCCTTGGTTTTGGGCCGGGGAAACTGCAGCTGATCCAGCACTATGAGATCCCCAGCCTGGAACTTGCTGGCCAAGGCTGAACGCAGGGCCAAGCGCCTTACCTTTTTGGGCAAGGTAAAGCTGTAATCCCGGGGCTTGGGGCCGAATATGACGGCTCCCCCCCTCCATAGGGGTGAACGGATGCTGCCCGCCCTGGCCCTGCCAGTGCCTTTTTGTCTCCAGGGCTTGCGGCCTCCACCCCGGACCTCTGCCCACCCTTTGGTGGAAGCGGTACCTCGCCTAGCCCCCGCCAGCTGCATCACCACCGCCTGGTGCAGCACGTACCGGTTTATCTCCCCGGCAAAGATATCCTCATGCAATTCCATTTCTCCTACCATATCCCCCTGCATGTTGTAAACCGGTACCTTGGGCATCCCCTACCCCCCTTTCACCGAACTTTTTATAACCAGCAAACCCTTCCTGGGACCGGGAACCGATCCCTTTACCAGGAGGAGGTGCCTTTCAGGATCGCTCTTGATCACTTCCAGGCCCTGTACCGTCACCCGGCGGGCCCCCAGGTGGCCTGGCAATTTGCGGCCCCTGAACACCCGGGCTACCCCCTTGGCCCCCAGGGAGCCGGGGCGGCGGTGGTATTTGGAGCCGTGGGCCATGGGGCCCCGGGCAAAGCCATGGCGCTTGATGCCTCCGGCAAAACCTTTTCCCTTGGAGATACCTGTGACGTCCACCCTTTCCCCCGGCTGAAATATATCGGCTTTTATCTCCTGACCAACCTGGTAATCCTTCACCTCTACCCGCAGTTCCCGGACGTAGCGAAAGGGAGGTACACCGGCCTTGGCGAAATGCCCCCGAAGAGGCTTGTTGACCTTGTGCTCCGGTATAGGCTCGAACCCCACCTGGATGGCCTCGTACCCGTCCTTTTCCGGAGTCCTCTTCTGGATCACCACGCAGGGGCCTGCTTGGATGACGGTTACCGGTACCACCCGGCCCTTATCATCGAAAACCTGGGTCATCCCCAGTTTCTTGCCTAGTATAGCCTTGAGCACCTTAATTCCCCCCTATAATTTAATCTCTATATCTACCCCAGCCGGGAGATCGAGGCGCATGAGGGCATCCACCGTCTTTTGATTGGGCTCGTGGATGTCTATCAACCTCTTATGGGTGCGCATTTCAAATTGCTCCCGGGAGTCCTTATCTATATGGGGTGAACGCAAAACCGTGATGACGGTC
>DRZV01000070.1 GCA_011375465.1 Neomoorella mulderi | reverse complement strand
GCCGATCTGGAGGGTAAAGGGGTTGTGGAGGAGGGCCATCTGGCCGAAGCCCTCCAGTACAGGAGCCTGGACTGGGAACCTTAAAAAAGTTGTCGGCAACTGATCGATTTTCTGGGCTACCATGGGAATTTAAAAGGGCGAGGGGGTGTCCTTGATTTTTCGATATTATTTACCCACCCGCCTGTTCTTCGGGTGGGATGCCTTGAAAAGAGAAGGGGGATATTTAAAATCCTTAGGGAGCCGCCTTCTGGTGGTTATGGGGCCTAGAAGCGCCAGGGAATGCGGCCTGTGGGATGATCTGCAGAATTTAGGCCGTCGTTACGGTATAGAGTGGATAATTTACGACCGGGTCAGGGCCAATCCCGATTTGGCCGCAGTAAAAGAGGGGTTGGAGGTGGCTAAAGAGGAAAAGGTAGAGGGGGTTCTGGGAGCCGGAGGGGGTTCCCCCTTGGATGTGGCCAAGGCCATTGCCCTTCTGGCCAACAATTCCGTCCCGCCCGAGAACCTCTATGAAGGGGATTTCCCCAATCCTCCCCTGCCGCTGGGGGCCATACCCACCACCGCGGGGACGGGCAGCGAGGTAACCCCTTATGCTGTATTCTCCCTCCATCACCTTAAAACCAAACGGGGATTTGCCCATGAGGGCTGTTTTCCCCGGGTGGCCTGGGTGGATCCCCGCTACACTTTGACCTTATCCCGGGAACTCACCATAGATACCGCCCTGGATGCCCTCAGCCATGCGGTGGAGGGCTATCTCTCCCGTAGGGCCTCCCCCTACAGCGATATTTTGGCCCGCGAGGCCCTCCGGCTGTGGGGAAAAAGGAGGGAACAACTTCTGGAAGGGGATTATACCCCCGAATTCCGCCAAGACCTCCTCTGGGCCTCTACCCTGGCGGGGATGGTGATAGCCCATACCCGCACCACCGTGCTCCATACCTTGGGACACTATCTCACTTATCATAAGGGAACCCCCCACGGGCGGGCCAACGGGTATTTTCTAGCCGCCTACCTGGAATTTGTCCGGCCGGCTGTTGAGGCGAGGGTGGGGGAGATACTGGCGGCTTTGAGGCTCCGGGATCTTCTTGAACTGAGGGATTTTATAAGGGAACTCCTACCCCCTCCCCCAATGGTGGAGCAGGGGGAAAGGGAAAAATGGGCCCGGATGGCCCTGACCCATACCCATGCTTTGGAGTTGACGGCTCGCCTGCCCCAATATAGAGATCTTTTAAACATATTGGAGTCTTCCCTGTCTTAGGCCCGTAGGGGCCTCTAATAATTTTGTCTCCTTGACTGGCATGGAAAAAATAGTTATGCTTTGAGGGGAATTTTGTCCCGGGGGGGTTATATCTTATGGAAGAAAAGATATACTGGTTAGCTCTGCATAGGACTCCGGGGCTGGGACCCAGGCGATTTATGGAGCTCCTTCAGGCGTTTCCTTCCCCCAGAGAAGTTTGGGAGGCCCCGGAGAGGGAGCTCTTGGCAAAGGGGTTAAATCCTTCTCTGGTGGCATCCCTTTCTCAATGGAGGAGGCAGTGCTGCTTGTCTGAAATCGAAGGGGAGCTGAAAGCCTAAGGAATAAAAGTAACCCTGTTGAAAGAAGATGATTATCCTGAGGAATTGAGGCACATTTATGACCCCCCTCCGGTCCTTTACTGGCAGGGCAGCCGCCTTCCAGGGGAAGGGCTGAAGATAGCCCTGGTGGGCACCCGTAAGGCCACCCCTTACGGTCTCAGAGTAGCTTTGCAGCTGGCCTGCGAACTGGCCGAGGCCGGGGTGGGCGTGGTGAGCGGGCTGGCCCGGGGCATAGACAGCGCTGCCCATCGGGGAGCTCTGAAGGCAGGGGGCCTTACCTGGGCAGTGCTGGGCTGCGGGGTGGATGTGGTATATCCTCCGGAGAACCGGCAGTTATACCAGGAGATAAAGGAAAAAGGAGCGGTGATTTCTGAGTTTCCTCCCGGGACTCCTCCCCATCCCGGACACTTTCCCGCCCGCAACCGGATAATAAGCGGGTTATGCCAGGGAGTAGTGGTGGTGGAGGCCCCTTCCCGCAGCGGAGCCCTCATCACTGCAGATATGGCTCTGGAGCAGAATAGGGATGTCTTCGCCGTGCCCGGGCCCATCACCAGCCGGGCCAGCAGGGGGTGCTTGGAACTCATCCAGCAGGGTGCTAAAATGGTTACCTGTACGGGGGACATCCTGTCCGAATACGGTTTTGTCATCCCTGACCGCTCTCCATCCGGAGGGGAAACCCGTCCCCCCTTGCTTCCGGGAGAAGAAGCTGTGTGGCCTTTTTTGGGGGACGTGCCTGTGCACCTGGATTTCTTGCTGTCCCGTACTGGCATGTCTCCAGGGGACCTGGGGCGCCTTCTGGTGCAGATGGAACTCAGGGGTTTGGTGAAAAGACTTCCTGGAGGTTTTTACCAGAGAGTTTAGGGGGTATGAACATTTGAAGCGCAAATTGGTCATAGTGGAATCTCCCACCAAGGCCAAGACCATTGGCAAGATTTTGGGCAGAACCTATGTGGTTAAATCTTCTATGGGCCATGTTAGGGATCTGCCCAAAAGCCAATTCGGGGTGGATATAGAGAACGGTTTCGAACCCCACTATATTACCATCAGGGGTAAAGGGGCTGTGGTAAAGGAGTTGAAGGATTGGGCCCAAAAGTCAGAACAGGTTTTTCTGGCCACTGACCCCGACCGGGAAGGGGAGGCCATAGCCTGGCATTTAAAACAGCTGCTCAACTTGCCCGATGGTCCGGTAAGGGTGGAGTTCCATGAGATCACCAAGCCGGTGGTGCTGGCTGCCATGGAAAACCCCAGGGAGATAGATGCCCGGCTGGTGGAGGCCCAACAGGCCCGCAGGGTTCTGGACCGCATAATGGGTTATAGCTTGAGCCCCCTTCTCTGGCGCAAAATCCGCAAAGGGTTGAGCGCCGGCAGGGTTCAGTCCGCCGCCCTCAGGCTGATAGTGGATAGGGAAAGGGAAATACGGGCCTTTATTCCCGAGGAGTACTGGACCCTCCATGCCCTGTTGGCTCCCGAAGAAGGGGGCCCCTCCTTTTCCGCCCGCCTGGTAAAATGTAAGGAAGAGGAACCCCAGATAAAAAACTGGGAAGAAATGGATAGTATTCTACAGTCCCTCCAAGGGGTTTCCTTCGTGGTGGTGGATATAAAACGAAAGGAACGCCGGCGCAATCCCAACCCGCCTTTTACCACCAGCACCCTCCAGCAGGAAGCCCACCGCCGCCTGAATTTCACTGCCCGGAAGACCATGCAGATAGCCCAGCAGCTCTACGAAGGGGTGGACCTGGGAGGAGAAGAGGGCTCAGTAGGCCTTATCACCTATATGCGTACAGATTCGGTCCGCGTCTCCCCCCTGGCCCAGGAAGAGGCCAGGAAGTTCATCCTGGATCGTTTTGGCCCCGAGTATTTACCGGAAAAGCCCAGGCAGTTTAAATCGCCCCGGGAAAGCCAGGGGGCCCATGAGGCCATCAGGCCCACTTCGGTATTCCGGGAACCTTCTTCTTTGAGGGGTAAGCTGACGGAGGATCAGCTGAGGCTCTATACTCTCATCTGGGAGAGGTTTCTGGCTAGCCAGATGGAGGCTGTGCTTCTGGAGGTGCTCACCGTGGAAATCACCGCCGGACCGGCCTTATTCAGGGCCACCGGCTCCACCATAAAGTTTCCCGGCTTTCTCAAGGTATATCAGGAGAAGGTGCAGGAAGAGGATACCAAAATTCCTCCTCTGAAGGTGCAACAAGAACTCTTCCTCATTTCCCTGGATCCCAAACAGCACTTTACCCAGCCCCCTCCCCGGTACAGCGACGCCAGCCTGGTGAAGGCCATGGAGGAATTGGGCATAGGCAGGCCCAGCACCTACGCCCCCACCATAGAGACCCTGCTGGAAAGGGGATATGTGGTACGCCGGGAAAGAAATCTGGTGCCCACCGAGCTGGGGGAGATAGTGGTGGACCTGTTGAAGGATCATTTTCCCAGCATAATCGACGTGGAATTCACCGCCCATATGGAAAGACAGCTGGATGAGGTGGAGGAGGGGCTCCGATCCTGGAGGGAAGTGGTGGAGGAATTTTACCAGCCCTTTGAAGACATGCTTAACCGGGCCGAAGAAGCCATAGAGGAGATAGAGATCCCTGACGAGGTGGTGGAGGAAAAGTGCCCCCAGTGCGGCCGCAATCTCATACTTAAAAAGGGTAGATATGGAAAATTCCTGGCCTGTCCCGGCTTCCCCGAGTGCCGCTTTACCAAACCGTATCAGGAAAGCATAGGGGTGCAATGTCCCCTGTGCGGGGGAGAAGTGGTGGTGCGCCGCACCAAGAAAGGGAGGATCTTTTACGGCTGTCAGAATTACCCCCAGTGCCAGTACGTCTCCTGGGATAAGCCTGCTCCCAAGGATTGCCCCCGATGCGGTACCCGTCTGGTGGAAAAGGCTTCCCGCCGGGGCACCAGGTGGGTTTGTCCCAATAAGGAATGCGGTTATGCAGAAAGGCTGGAGGAGCCTGAAGGGGAAAGGAGGGAAAGCCAATAAAGGTTATGGTAATAGGGGGGGGACTGGCCGGCTCAGAGGCTGCCTGGCAGTTGGCCCGTAGAGGGGTGAAGGTGGAATTATGGGAGATGCGTCCTCGAAAGATGACCCCAGCCCACAACACCCCCTATCTGGCCGAACTGGTATGCTCCAATTCCTTGCGGGCCGAGGGCCTCTCCAACGCCGCAGGTCTTCTAAAGGAGGAAATGAGGCTGGCGGGCTCTTTGATCATGAAGTGTGCCGAAAAGTGGAGGGTGCCTGCAGGCAAGGCCTTGGCGGTGGACCGGGAAGGCTTTTCCGCTGAAGTGACCGCTGCTCTGGAAGGGCTCCCCAATGTCACGATCATCCGGGAAGAAGTGGTCCAGATCCCTCCTGAGGGAATTGTCATACTGGCCACAGGGCCTCTGACCTCCCCTTCCCTGGCGGAGAGCTTGAAGGGACTGCTGGGGGAGGAATATCTCTTCTTCTACGATGCCGTATCCCCCATTGTAACCGCAGCTTCTTTAAATTACCAAAAAATCTTTCGGGCCTCCCGTTACGGCCAGGGCGAAGATTATCTCAACTGTCCCCTCAACAAGGAGGAATATCTGCGCTTCTACGAGGCCCTCATACAGGCTGAACGCCATCCCCTCCATCCCTTCGAAGAGGAAAAGGTGTTCGAAGGGTGCCTTCCCATAGAGATACTGGCCCGCCGGGGGGTGGATACCCTGCGCTATGGCCCCATGAAGCCTGTAGGGCTGATAGACCCCGCCACTGGCCGGGAACCCTATGCCGTGGTACAATTGCGGAGGGATAACCGGGAGGGCACCCTTTACAATCTGGTGGGGTTTCAGACGAATCTAAAGTGGGGAGAGCAGGAGAGGGTATTCCGCCTTATCCCTGGGCTGGAAGAGGCGGAATTCGTGCGCTACGGGGTGATGCACCGCAACACCTATGTGAATGCCCCCAGGGTGCTCCTTCCCACCTTACAGCTGAAAAAAGAAACCCGGATTTTTTTGGCCGGGCAATTGGCCGGGGTGGAGGGCTATATAGAATCAGCAGCCATGGGTCTCCTGGCGGGGCTCAATGCCCTGCGCTTTTTGCGGGGTTTGGAACCCCTGGTCCCTCCCCCGGAGACAGCCCACGGGGCCCTGGTACATTACATCACCGATCCCCTTCACGACCCCCTTCAGCCCATGAATATAAATTTTGGCCTCTTCCCTCCTCTGGGCCTCAAGATAAGGGACCGGATTCAAAGAAATCTGGCCCTGTCCCAGAGGGCCCTCGTCTCCTGGAAGGCCTTTTTGAAAAAGTGAGTTGCCTGAACCCTTTTTTCCACATACATCTATCAGGGGGGTCAACCATGGAAATATCCTTTAATCAGGCCATAGAGGATTTTCTTTTATATCTAAAGGCGGAAAAGCAAATGTCTTTAAATACGGTGGAAGCTTACCGGAGGGACCTGGAGCATTTCGCCCGCTTTGTGCAGGAAAGATGGGACAAATTGGATCCAGGAAAAATGGATAGCTGGAAGTTGAGGAGGTTTCTGGGCTGGCTCAACAGCCAGGGGATGGCCAAGACCAGCATCAACCGCAAGCTGGCAGCCATAAGGAGCTTTTACCGCTATCTCCTGCGGGAAGGCAAGATAGCTTGCAACCCCGCTTCCTCCCTGAAAGGTTTGAAAAGGCCCCACCTGCTCCCCCGCTTTTTAAACCTAAAAGAGGTGGAAAGGCTTCTGGACCGCCCTCCTCTAACCCCCCTGGGGTTGAGGGATAAGGCCCTTTGGGAAACCCTATATGCTTCTGGCATGAGGGTGGGGGAATTGGTCAGCCTCAACCTGGATCACATAGATTTAAAGGCGGGTTATGCCAGGGTGTGGACCAAGGGTAAAAAAGAGGATCGTGCCTCTGGGACGAAAAGCCGTGGAGGCCCTCAAGGATTACCTGGAAAGGGGGCGTCCCCTGCTGGCCTCCTGTTCTTACCCCCAGGAAGAAAAGGCCCTTTTCCTCAACCACCGGGGCAGGCGGATCACCGTCAGGGGGGTAAGGGATAGGCTGAAGCACTACTGCAGGGAACTGGGCTTGACCGGTGCCATATCCCCCCACACCCTTCGCCATACCTTTGCCACCCATCTTCTGGAGGGAGGGGCCGATCTCCGCTCGGTTCAGGAGCTCCTGGGCCACATCAGCCTTTCCACCACCCAGAAGTATACCCACCTTACCCCGGAAAAGCTGAGAGAAGCCTATCTACAAAATCATCCTCGAGCCCGAGAGGAGGAAAAAAGATGATAGGCACCACCATCATCGCCGTGAGGAGGGACGGCCAGGTGGCCATGGCCGGGGACGGTCAGGTCACCCTGGATAAGACCATAATGAAGCAGCGCGCCCGTAAGATAAGGAGGCTGTACCAAAACCGGGTGCTGGCCGGATTCGCCGGCAGCGTAGCTGATGCCCTGACACTGTTCGAAAAGTTCGAAGGCAAACTGGAGGAATATCACGGCAATGTGCCCCGGGCTGCGGTGGAACTGGGCAAAGAATGGCGCACCGATAGATTCCTGCGCCGGCTGGAGGCCCTCTTGATAGTGGCCGATAAAGAGCACCTTCTGATCATATCCGGCAGCGGGGAGATAGTGGAGCCCGACGACGGGATAGCTGCAATAGGCTCAGGAGGACCTTATGCCCTGGCTGCCGCCAGGGCCCTGATGAGACATACCCGTCTTGGGGCTTCGGAGATAGCCAGGGAAGCCCTGAGCATTGCCGCTTCCATATGTATTTACACCAACGAGAATATAGCGGTGGAGGAGCTCTAAAAATTTAGAGGGGGTGGCGGATTTGGAACTGACTCCTAGACAGATAGTGGCAGAACTGGACCGCTACATCATCGGCCAGGAAGAGGCTAAAAAATGCGTGGCCATAGCCCTGCGCAATCGCTATCGCAGGCAGAAATTGAGCCCGGAACTGAGGGAAGAGGTGCTCCCCAAAAACATCCTCATGATAGGGCCTACGGGGGTGGGCAAGACGGAAATAGCCCGCCGCCTGGCCCGGCTGGTGAAGGCCCCCTTTGTGAAGGTGGAAGCCACCCGCTTTACCGAAGTGGGTTATGTGGGCCGGGACGTGGAGGCCATAATAAGGGATCTGATGGAAAACGCCGTGAGGATGGTGAAACAGGAAAAAATGGAAGAGGTGCAGGACAGGGCCAGGCAGCGGGCTGAGGAGAGGCTCCTGGATCTTCTCCTGCCCAAAAGGTCCGGCAGCCGTGGTACCCCTTCCCCTTGGGAAGTCCTCTTGGGGGGCCTGCGGGAAGAAGAGGCGGAGGCTCCAGAGAGGGAAGATACAGCGGAGAAGAGGGCGGCTTTGAGGGAGAAATTGCAGAAGGGGGAGTTGGAAAACCGCTTGGTGGAAGTAGAGGTGGAGGAGAGCACCCCTCCAGGGGTGTTTGTGGGAGGGTTGGGCCTGGAGGAGCTGGGCATAAATCTCCAGGATATGTTGGGGAACCTTTTGCCCCGAAGGCGGAGGCGCCGGCTGGTTACCGTGGCCGAGGCCAGGAAGATACTGACCCAGCAGGAGGCGGATAAACTCATAGACATGGACGAGGTGGCCCAGCTGGCCATCCAGAGGGTGGAGCAGGACGGCATAGTATTCCTGGACGAAATAGACAAAATAGCGGGGAGGGAACAGGGGGTGGGGCCCGACGTCTCCCGGGAAGGTGTCCAGCGGGACCTTTTGCCCATAGTGGAGGGTACCACGGTCCAGACCCGTTACGGTCCTGTCAGGACGGATCACATTCTCTTCATAGCCGCGGGAGCTTTCCATGTAACCAAACCCTCGGATCTTATCCCTGAACTTCAGGGAAGATTTCCCATCAGGGTGGAGCTGAAGAGCCTCACCAGGGAGGATTTCCAGCGCATCCTGGTGGAGCCACAGAATTCCCTCCTCCGCCAGTACCAGGCCCTCTTATCTGTGGAGGGTATAGATTTAGAATTTTCTGCCGATGCCATTGCAGAGATAGCTGATATTGCGTATACTGTAAATAGTCAGACAGAAGATATCGGTGCCAGGCGACTCCACACCATCCTGGAAAGGGTTTTACAGGATATCCTCTTTGAAGCTCCAGAATTGCCGGAAAAACGGATCACTATAGACGCTGCTTACGTGCGCAGCCGTCTGGGAGATTTGGTACAAAAAGCCGATCTTTACAGCTATATACTATAGAATGAGGTGGCTTTTATGGGAACTTTGCTGGAAAAAACTAGAAAGTTAAACCGTCTGCTCCAGAGGTCGGCAGGCCATCCAGTGGATTTCCAGGAGATGGCGGGTACCCTGCGGGACGTGCTGAGGGCCAATGTGTTCATCGGGGGAAGGCATGGGAGGGTACTGGGTTACGCCTTCGTGGAGGAGTTCAACTGCGGCTACATGGAGAACGTGATCCTGGAAAACGAAAGGTTCCCTGAGGAGTATAATGAGGGGTTGCTGAAGGTGGAAGAAACCCAGGCCAATATCTCTTCCGAAGATGGTGTATGTGTAACCGATAAGGATCGGGCCTGCGTTTTTAAAAGCAAGCTCACCACCATTGTCCCCATAGTGGGAGGGGGGCAACGGCTGGGAACCCTGGTATTGACCAAATTTGACGACAGGTTTACGGAAGAGGACCTGGTTCTGGCAGAATATGGGGCTACAGTGGTGGGTATGGAAATCCTGCGCTCCCAGGCGGAGAAGATAGAGGAGGAGGCCAGGAAGAGGGCAGCGGTGCACGTAGCCCTGGCCACCCTGTCCTATTCCGAGCTGGAGGCGGTGGAGCACATCTTCTCCGAGCTGAACGGCACCGAGGGCATATTGGTGGCCAGCAAGATTGCGGACCGGGCAGGTATTACCCGCTCGGTCATCGTAAATGCCCTGAGGAAGTTTGAAAGCGCAGGAGTTATAGAATCCAAATCCTTGGGAATGAAGGGCACCTACATCCGGATCCTCAACGAACACCTGCTGGAGGAGCTGGAAAAGCTGCGCCGGTGAAATTGGGCTTGCAGCCCTGCAGGGTTCATGCTATACTAACCTTTGGGCTTTTTTATCACACACGCCGGGGAGGAAAGGGGCGGTGCCCTGAAGGGGGTTCCCCGGACCGATGATCCAGGCGGAGGCTCAAAAACCAAAGGAGGTGTTTTGATTATGGTAGTTTCCATGAAGCAGCTGCTGGAGGCGGGGGTCCATTTCGGCCACCAGACCAGAAGATGGAACCCCAAAATGGCCAGCTATATATTTACCGAAAGGAACGGCATCTACATTATAGACCTCCAGCAAACGGTTAAAAAACTGGAAGAGGCCTACAACTTTGTCCGGGATCTGGCTCGGGATGGAGGGAAGATCCTCTTCGTAGGCACCAAAAAGCAGGCCCAGGAGGCCATCAAAGAAGAGGCGGAGCGCTGCGGCATGTTCTATGTGAATGTGCGCTGGCTGGGAGGCACCCTGACCAACTTCCAGACCATCCGCCGACGGCTGGAAAGGCTTAAGGAACTGGAAAGGCTTGAGCAGGAGGGGATCTTGGACCGACTCTCCAAAAAAGAGGCCAACAGGTTGCGGAAGGAAAAGGAGAAGCTGGAGCGTTACCTGGGAGGCATAAAGGATATGAAGGGGTTGCCCGATGCCCTGTTCATAGTGGATCCCCGGAAAGAGAGGATAGCCGTGGCCGAGGCCAGGCGGTTGGGCATACCTACGGTGGCCATAGTGGATACCAACTGCGATCCCGACGAGATAGATTATGTTATCCCCGGCAATGACGACGCCATCCGGGCCATAAGGTTGATCACCAGCAAGATTGCCGACGCGGTGATAGAGGGGATAAGCGGGCAGGAGCCCTCCCAAGGCGAAGGGGAGGCCGAGGAGGACCTTAAAGCAAAACCAGAAAAGATGGAGAGCGCCTCTCCTTCTGAAGGAGACTATCAAGAGGAAGCAACCCTTTAAAATAAATGCGCCGCAAGGCGCTTTTAAAATCCCAACGGAGGAGGGAATATATGGTAAGCGCAGCACAGGTCAAAGAGCTGAGGGAAAGAACCGGCGCCGGGATGATGGACTGCAAGAGGGCCCTGGAAGAATGTGGTGGAGATATGGAGAAGGCTATAGAATACCTGAGGAAAAAAGGGCTGGCCACGGCTGCCAAAAAGGCTGGTCGGGTGGCCAAAGAAGGTTTGGTCCATGCCTATATTCATGGAGGAGGCCGGATCGGGGTCCTCATCGAGGTGAACTGCGAGACCGATTTTGTAGCTAAAACCGAGGAATTCCGCCAGCTGGTTCACGATCTGGCCATGCAAGTGGCAGCTTCTCGCCCCGAATATATCTCCCGGGAAGATGTACCTGAGGAAGTCATAAACAAAGAAAAGGAGATCCTCACAGCCCAAGCCCTGGCAGAAGGTAAACCTCAAAATATAGTGGAAAAGATCGTAGAGGGGCGCCTGGAAAAATTCTTTAAAGAAGTCTGTCTCCTGGAGCAGCCCTTCATAAAGGGTATGGAAAAAACTGTAAAAGACGTTATCACCGAAGCCATTGCCCGGCTGGGGGAAAATATAGTGGTGAGGAGGTTCGCCCGCTTCGAGGTGGGCGAAGGCGTTCAATAAAAGAGCACTCGGGTGCTCTTTTTCTATATTCTAAAAGAGGAATTTCCCCTTTAGATGTAGAAATACTCTTTTCCGTAACGGAGGGCATAGCTTTCCATGAAGAAACCCAAGTATAAAAGGGTGGTCTTAAAGCTCAGCGGGGAGGCCTTGGCCGGTGATCAGGGATATGGCATAGACTCCCAGGTATTGAACGATATAGCTTTCCAGATCAAAGAATTGCGGGAGTTAGGGGTAGACGTGGCGGTAGTGGTGGGAGGAGGTAACATATGGAGGGGGGTCAAGGGGGCTGCCCAGGGCATGGATAGGGCCACGTCGGATTATATGGGTATGCTGGCCACGGTGATCAATGCCCTGGCCCTGCAGGACGCCCTGGAACGCCAGGGGGTGGAGACCCGGGTTCAGACCGCCATAGAGATGCAGGAGGTGGCTGAGCCTTATATAAGGCGGCGGGCCATCCGCCACCTGGAGAAGGGGCGGGTAGTCATCTTCGCAGCCGGCACAGGAAATCCCTATTTTTCCACCGATACCGCCGCTGCTTTGAGGGCCGCGGAGATAGAGGCCGAGGTGATCCTCATGGCCAAGAGGGTGGATGGCGTCTACGATTCCGATCCCGAGCTCAATCCCCAGGCCAAGAGGTTCACCGACTTGGACTACATGCAGATACTGAACAGCAGCCTGGGGGTCATGGATTCCACAGCCACTTCCCTGTGCATGGATAATGCTATACCCATTATAGTGTTCGGGATAAAGGAAAAGGGAAATATTTTAAAGGCGGTACTGGGAGAACCTATAGGCACTTACGTAGGGAGGTCAGAGCCCCATGGAAGACATACTGAGGGATGCCGAAGAGAGGATGAAAAAAGCAGTAGAAAACCTTAAAAAGGAGTTCGCCACCATCCGAGCAGGCAGGGCCACTCCTGCCCTCCTGGATAAGGTGATGGTCAACTACTACGGCACCCCTACGCCGGTGAACCAGCTGTCCACCATCTCCGTGCCTGAAGCCCGCCTCTTGGTGATACAGCCCTGGGATAAAAGCATACTGCCGGAAATAGAGAAAGCCCTGCTAAAATCGGACCTCGGCATCACCCCCACCAGCGACGGCACAGTTATCCGTCTGGTGCTGCCCCAGCTCACGGAGGAGAGGAGAAACGAATTGGTGAAAATGGTCCGGAAAAAGGCAGAGGAGTTCAGGGTGGCGGTGCGCAACGTACGCCGGGAAGCCAACGAAAAGCTCAAGGCCCTGGAGAAGAATAAAGGGGCTTCAGAAGACGAAATAAAACGCCTTCAGGAGAAATTGCAGAAAATCACGGACAAATTTATAGAGAGCATAGACGAGGCCCTGAAAAACAAGGAAGCGGAGATAATGGAGGGATAAATGGCCTCCCTTTTGGATTGTCTGGGCGCCACCTTGGAGGAAGCCCAGGAAGTCCTGTCCTCCCTCGGCTTTACCTTGAAGTCCCTCTCCTTCACCGGTCCCTGGCGGCCTCCCCCAGGTGAGGAAGGTAAGGCCCGGGTGGTGAGGATCCGCGAAGAAGGTAACCGGGAAGTCCATCTTACCCTGGTTTACCTAGATATCAAGCCCGAAGGGAGGTGAAAGAGGTGCCCCATCGCATCATAGAAGAGAAGTGCGTAGGCTGTGGGACCTGTGCCGGCGAGTGCCCGGTAGAGGCCATCTCTCAGAAGGGCGATATATACGCCATCGATCCTGAAAAGTGCGTTGACTGCGGGACCTGTAAGGAAGTCTGTCCTAATGATGCCATCGTAGCCGAGTAGCCCGTCAGTTCCCCCCTCCCCGGAGGGGGAACATTTTTGAGAATCTCCAAGGCAGGTGGTGAAATGGCGTATCCTCGGGAAGGGGGTCTTGATCCCAGCAGGATGCCCAGACACATAGCCATAATAATGGATGGCAACGGGAGATGGGCCCGGCAGAGGGGGCTTCCCCGGATTGCAGGGCACAGGGCAGGGGTGGAGAGCCTCAAAGAGGTGGTTAAGGCCTGCCTGGATCTAAACATACCCATTTTAACTGTCTACGCCTTTTCTACAGAAAACTGGAAACGCCCCCGAGAGGAAGTGGAAGCCCTGATGGAACTCCTGGTCCACAGCATAAGGAATGAATTAGAAGATCTCAAAAAAAATGGAGTAAAGATAAGGGTATCGGGTCGCTGGCAAGGCCTGCCCCTCCGGGTGCGGGAAGAGATGGAAAGGGCCTGCAGGGAAACGGTCAGCAACCAGAGGCTCATCCTGAACGTGGCTTTAAACTATGGAGGTCGGGCTGAACTGGTGGATGCCTGCAGGGCCCTGGCCGGGAAAGTTAAAGAGGGGTTCCTGGATCCTAAAGACATCGGCGAAAGCCTCCTGGAAGAGCACCTCTACACCTATCCCCTGCCCGATCCCGATCTTCTGATACGCCCTTCCGGGGAGAAGAGGATCAGCAATTTTCTCCTCTGGCAGTTGGCCTATACCGAACTCTGGTTCACAGAGGTTTACTGGCCCGATTTCCGAAGGGAACATCTCCTCCAGGCCTTGGAGGATTACCAGAAAAGGGAGAGGCGTTTTGGAGGGATAGCCTCGGAAAGGGGGTAAGGGAATGCTGGCGAGATTTCTGGTGGCTTTGGCGGGTATTCCCATTATTCTGCTGGTGGCCTATCTGGGCAGCTGGTATTTGCTGGCCTTTCTCCTCATCCTGGTCTCGGTGGCGTTGCATGAGTTCTTCAATCTGTGCCTGTACTGCCGTTTGCGCCCCCTATCCGGGATAGGCCTGGCGGCAGCCCTGCTCACCCTCATCTTCGTATTCTTTCACCAAAGCCTCCCCACCTGGTTTTTCCCTCTGTTGCTGGCAGCCCTTTTTTTATTGTTTTTGGCCCTTTTCCCCATGTACAGCATGGCCGACGTGGCCATAACCTTTTTAGGGATATGTTACATAGGGGGATTCCTCTCCCACCTCCTCATGCTGCGTTTTTTACCTGGGGGGGCCTCCCTGCTCATCTTCACCTTTCTACTGACCTGGGCTTATGATACAGGGGCCTTTTTTTCCGGCCGTTTCTGGGGAAGGACCCACCCCTGGCTCCACCTGAGCCCCAGGAAGACTTGGGCCGGGGTGGTTGGGGGGGGGCTTTTGACCCTGGGCGTGGCGGCGGTACTGGGGCCCCATTTCCTTAATGCCGTCTCTCTAGGCCAATTGCTGGTGCTGGGCGGGGTGGCAGCTATAGCTGCCCAGTGCGGCGATCTGGTGATCTCGGCCCTTAAAAGGCAGGCTGGAGTTAAGGATACCGGAAATATCCTGCCCGGGCATGGTGGAATTTTGGACAGGTTTGATAGTTTGCTGTTGGTGGCCCCTGTGCTATACTATTATCTAGCATTCATTCTGATCAGGAGTGGAGGCAGTGGACTTTTTTGACGAGAGGGCCAAACCGCCCCTACAAGGGATATTATGGGCTCTGCTCCTAGCTATATTTTTAATCCTGCTCTATTATTATGTCCTGCCCGCCACCTGGCATATGATCGCCCTTCTGTTCCTGGCCTTTCTGCCCTTCCTCTTGGCTGTCTTCTTGGCAGCCCTCCTGGACCCATGGGTCAATTTCTTAGAGAGAAAAACCAAACTGGGGAGAGGCCTGGCCGTACTGCTGGCCCTTTTCCTGGCCCTGGCTTTGGCAGGGGGGATTTTGGTCCTTCTCTTCTTTAACCTGGTGCTGGAGCTCCAGAGCCTGGCTTTGACCTTGCCCTCCCAGATAAAATCTTTAAACCAGCTTTTCCAAGAGTATCTGGCCCGGTGGCAGGCCGCCCTTTTATTCCACCGCTGGTCTCCAGAATTCTATTCCATGGGACAATACCTCTGGGAAGGCCTGCTGAGGGGATTGCAGACCTCCTCTTCCTTGCTGCTGCAGGAAAGCGCAGCTTTTTTGACAGCCCTACCCCAGTGCTTCATCACCCTTATAATCACCCTGGTGGCCACCTTTTTTTGTTCCCGGGATAAGGAAAAGCTGGTGGCTTCCTTCCTGGCTGGTCTAAAACCCCTTTGGAGGCAGAAGGCTTTGGAGTTGGGGAACACCCTGGGGAGGGCTTTGATAGGCTATCTAAGGGCAGAAATCCTGCTCATAAGCCTTCAGGTGTTGCAAGTGGCTTTGGCCCTGTGGCTTTTGAGGATAGAGTATCCCGTTACTTTGGCCCTCCTCATAGGGCTAGCGGATCTGCTGCCCATCGTAGGGCCGGGCACCATATTCCTCCCCTGGATCATGGTCCTCTTTTTATTGGGAAAATATGGCTTAGGAATAGCTCTCATACTGCTTTATGCCCTGGTTATCCTCTTGAGGCAGTTGTTGCAGCCCAGGCTGGTGACCGCCCGCCTCACCCTCCATCCTCTGGCATTGCTCTTCGCCCTCTACGGGGGGTTGAAAGCCATGGGAGTCGCAGGGCTTATAATTGGCCCGCTCTTGTTGATCATCTTCAGGGTCCTCTGGGCCCACCACAGGGAGGAAGTGCTGCTGTGAAAAGGGTGGCCATTTTAGGTTCCACGGGGTCCATAGGCCGCCAGACCCTGGAAGTCATCTCCTGGCACCGGGATAAGTTTAAAGTTGCCCTTCTGGCTGCCTCCAGCAATGTGGAGCTTCTCGCCCGGCAGGCAGAGTCCTTTGGTCCCCAAAAGGCTGTGATCTTGGAGGAGGACAAGGCCCCCTTTCTGGCTTCCTCTGTGGGAGATAAAGCAGAGATCGGGGTGGGCTTAAGGGGGCTGGAGGAAGCGGTGGCCTCTGTGGAGATGGACCTGATGGTGGCCGCCATGGTGGGCATTGGAAGCCTACCGGCGGTGCTGGCTGCCCTGAAGGCCGGAAAGACAGTGGCCCTGGCCAACAAGGAGCTGCTGGTGACTGCCGGACCCCTGGTGACCAGGACAGCCCGGATGGGTGGGGCCACCCTCCTGCCGGTGGACAGCGAACATTCTGCCATTTTTCAATGTTTAGAGGGAAGGAACCTTCAGGAGGTGGACCGGATAATCCTCACCGCTTCAGGGGGACCCTTCAGGCATTTAAGCTGGGAAGAGATGGCCAGGGTAACCCCGGAAGAAGCCCTGAGGCATCCCACCTGGGAGATGGGCCCTAAAGTCACTGTGGATTCTGCCACCCTTATGAACAAGGGCTTGGAGGTTATAGAGGCACGGCACCTCTTCGACGTCCCTTACGAGAGGATTGAGGTGGTGATCCACCCCCAAAGCCTGGTTCATGGATTGGTGAGGTTTGTAGACGGCTCCCTCTTGGCCCATTTGGGACCAGCGGATATGCGCCTTCCCATTCAATATGCCCTGAGCTGGCCTGAGCGATGGTCCTCTCCGGTCAGACCCCT
>DRZV01000071.1 GCA_011375465.1 Neomoorella mulderi | reverse complement strand
GGAACCCGGCGCTGGGAAGGATCCAGGCAGAGGCACACCGTCACCCGCTCTGCTGTGGTGAGGAGGGAGGCCAGAACCGCCTCTTCCTGGGGAGTGAAGCCCTTGAAACCGTCCACCCATATGAAGCTGCCCTTGAGAAAAGGCGCCCGGGTTAGCCTGTGGGACAAAAGGGAGAGGTAGTCCTCCGGTTCCAGATAACAGCCCTCCAGAAGGTCTTCCAGTTTCCGGTAGATCAACCCCAGCTCCTTCAGCTTCAGAGTAAGATTGTGCTCCGCGCCGTATTTCTCGGAAGCCATCCGGGCGGCCTCCAGCAGCTGTTCCGGGGTAACCCTGTAGAGCTTGAATTCGGCTGTTATATGGGCCAGCTGCTCTATAAAACCCATCCGGTGGGCTAAAGGGGCAAAAAGCCTTAACTCTCCTTTGAGGGAGTTGACGGCCCGCTTCAGCAGCATCCTCTTGCCCATCTCCCCTATATGGGGCCGGGCGGCTCCCCCCACCTCCTGGAAAACCCGCCATCCCAGACGGCGGAAGCTCAAGACCTGCACCCGGGCTTGGGCTGGCCGGTTCAGAAAGCCGAAAACCTCCCTCTCTGTAACCAAAGTGGCCTGTTCAGGCACCAGCATGATGAGGGAATTATTGCCCCCCTGGTGGGCCAACCCTTTTATCTCCTCCAGGCAGAGCCTGGTCTTACCCGTACCTGCCCGGCCCAGTATAAAGCGAAGCCCCATGTTATCCCTCCCCCTTGGGCCTCAAAACGATGGGCTGGCCCCAGGAAGCGAAATCGGGATCGTGGGAAAACAGAAGGATCTGCCGCCTTCGGGCCAGATCGGTCAGGCTCTCCTTTATCTTTTCCCGCCGGTATCTGTCGCAGTTGATAAAACAATCGTCGAAGATGAAGGGCAGATCCAGAAAACCGCAGAGCACGTCCCCCAGGGCCAGGCGGAGGGCCAGGTAAAGCTGATCCTGGGCCCCCCGGCTCAGCTGGGACAGGGCTATCTGGATATCCCCCTCGTAAACTGCTATCGAAAAGTCCGGGTTGAGGACCACCCGGCGGGAAGTGCGGGTGAAGCGGGCAAAATATCCGGTGGCCAGCTGGCCCAGTTTTTCCCGGTAAGTCAGGTGGAATTCCTCCCCGGCAGCCATAAGCTCCTTCCAGGCCAGGGAAAGGGCCCTTATCTGCCTATCCACCCTCTCCAGTTCCTTCTTCTTCTGCCTCAGCATCTCCTCTGCCTGGGCCAGATTTATAATCTCCTGCCCCTCCAGTTCTGCCTCTCGCTTTAAGATCTGCCTTTCCTCTTCCTCCAGGTTCTTTATCTTCCCTTCCAGCTCCTCTATTTCCCCTTTCAGGCGGGCAAAGCTCCTCTCCACTTCTTCCCCCACCTCTCCGGCAGGAGGCAGCCCCGGATGCCTGTCTATCAAGCCCTGCCAGTCCCGAAGGAGGGCCACCACCTGGTTTTCCAGGTCTATGTATTCCCGCTGCAGCTGGCTTAAGGTCTTATCCCCTAGTACCCCTTTGAGCTCTCGCCTCCACTGCTCTATCTGTTCTGCCTCCTGTCGGAAATCCTCGTATCTCTGCCGGGCTCTGGCTATATCCCCTCCTGCCGGTTTCAATATCTCCTGCAATTTTCCCCGGAGCTCCTCCTCGCGGCGGAGGAGCCTTTCTATGTCCTCCTTCAGGCTCCTGAGAAGCCCTTCCCCCTCCTGGAGTTTGCCCTCCTTTTCCTTTATGGCCTCTGCCATCTCCCTGGCGGTCCTGAGCCGGGCCTGGGCCTCCTCCAAGGGCGTTTCCAGGGAGAAGGGGGCCACCTCCTGGCACCTGACTTTAATCTCCTCCTCCCAGGCCTGCTCCAGGTGAGGGCAGGCCTTTTGGTCCAAGCCCCAGCGGGCCTGCAGCTGGGCTATCTCCCCTTTTAGGATCTGCCAGTTGCGGGCCTGGGATTTAAGGTCTTCCCACCAGAGGGAATCTTTAGACCCTAGCCACCCTGCCAGCTGGCTCCAGGTGGTGGGGCAAAAACCTTCCAGCCCGGCCAGGGCCCGGTATTCCCGAACTATGCCCGCGGCCTTCTCCTCCAGGGGATAATCTTCCCGCAGCTCGGAAGAAGCCGTCCACTCCAGGGCCCAAGCCCGCAGATTTCCCTCCAGCTCCCTCTCCCGGGAGAGCAGCTCCTGGTAAGTCTCCAGCCGGGTTTCCAGCTCTTTTAAATCCCCCTCTTCCCGGAAAGGGCCTAGTCTGGCTTCCAGCCGGGATAACTCCTCCTTCCAAGGGGACAGGTCCTTCCCCCGGAAGGCGGTCCACCCCACTGCCCCTGTCAGAAGGCCCGTGAGGAAAAGGAGGAGCCACCGGAAGGGGGAAAGGCCCAGAAGTCCAGAAAGGAAGAACCCCAGGCCCATCCCCAGCAGGGATAACAGGAAAGAGAGGACCACCCTGAGCCTCTGCCTTTCCCGATGGGCCGCCATTTCCGCCAGGACCCTGGGCCGTTGCTTGAGGGCCTCCAGGACCTCGGCGGGATCTATCCCCTTAAGGCTTTTCTCCAGCTGTTCCCTCTGCTCTTTTACTTCCCGGTACTCCCGCCAGCCCTCCTGGAACCGCTCCCAGAAAGAGGCCACTCTGGGAGCTTCCCGGTGCAGCCGTTCCAGGAGGTTCAAAGGGTGCTCCCCCAGGGGGGAGAAGTCCTTCAGGTTGAGCAGGAGGCCCTTTTTCTCCCGCCAGCGGCGGTAATCCCCCTCCATATCCTTGAGCTGATTCAGGCGTTCGCAGATATGGGGGCGGTGGTATATGTCCTGGTATTCCTGGAAGCGGAGGCGCATGTTTTGGAGTTCCTCCCTGAGGCTTTCGCATCTTTCCCTCTGATTCCGCTCTTTTGCCTCCAGCTCCTCCCTCTCCTTTACAGCCCCCTCCAGCTCCTCCAGGGCTGAGAAGACCTCCGGGCTCTGCCGCCATTCGGGATAGAGGAGGGCCACCCTTCCCTCGCCGTCTTTTATCTTTTCCTGCAGCCTCTGGGCCCTCTCCAGGAGGTCCCGCATCTGGCGCTGGCTGTCCATAAGGGTCCGGTAGCGGTACTGATAGTTTTTCCACCTCTCCCAGGATCTTTCCAGTTCCTGCTTCTTGTCCCGCTCCTGCCGGAGAAAATCCAGCTCTTTTCTCAGTTCCTCCTCCCTTTCCTGGAGGGAGCGCATCTCCTCCACTATCCTCAAGGCCGCTTCCCTCTGCCCTTCGAGCCGCCTTATTTCTTCTTCCAGTTCTTCCAGCTTTCTGGGCCTGTCCCCGTCCCGGGAGCTCAGCTCTAAACGGCGCCATTGCCGGGTAAGGGCCTTCAGCTCCTCCTCTATCATCCCCAACGCCTCCTGGTATGTGCCCCCACCGGTGATGAGCCTTTCCACCTCCCGGTTCAGGGCCGTCTCCCGGGGCAGGGGCTGGGTCACGCAGAAGGTGGCCTCGAAAGACTCCCGGGAGGAGAGGCCCAGGAGACTCCTTAGGTAATCCGCATAGGCAGACCCTGATTTTCTCCCCTTGGGGTTATGGGTCCCTGCCCATATTTCCCGCCATTCCCCCTCCCTTTGCTCCTTCAGGGTTACCCTGTTGGTCTCCAGGTCCCGTTCCAGGAGATATATATTTTCCCCCACTTGGAATTCCAGGCGGCCGTAGGACCTGGCTGTCCCTTCCCAGGGGAGATAGCGGGAAGAACCGAAGACCTCAGGATTGTGTTCCTTGGGCAGGCCAAAGATCATCGCTTCCAGGGCAGCCACCAGGGTGGACTTGCCCTGCTCGTTGGGGGCTATGTAAACGTTCAGCCCGCGATGGAATCTTACCTCCACTTCCTGGTGGTAGCAGCCGAAGCCGGAGAGGCTTAAATACCGCCACCAGAGGGCCGGCATTTTCCCTCCACCTCCTTCAGGGCCGCCACCCCTTTTCTCAAGGCCAGCTCTATGATCTCTCTCTCCTCGGCGTCGCGGGCCTGCTCCAACCTCTCCTGGAGGCGGCGCAGGAATATGCCCTTTATATTGGGTTCTTTACCCCATTCCTCCAGGAAATCCCAGCGCCACCCCCTGGTTTCGTCTTTTATTTCCAAGTAGGCATCTTCCCGGCTCCAGCGGGCCTCCCACCTCTGGATCTGTTCCTGGCTGAGGAAAAAGGGCGGGGAGCCCGTAAGACGTACCTGCAGCAGCCCTCCAGAAGAGGAGGCTTTGTGTCCTATAGCCTCCTCCACCTCTTCGGGACGGGAAAAGGCGGAGAGGTCTATATCTTCAGCCTGCCAGCCGCTTACTTTTTCCGGGATCCTCTCCACCCGGGGCCCTCCCTCCCCTAGACAGACCAGGGTCCAGTATCCCACCCCGGGATCGGAGAAGTTCTTGCCCGCCACCATCCCAGCGTAGAGGGCCATGCCCCCTGGCCAGCGCCGCTCTCCACCCCGATGGATATGCCCCAGGGCCACGTAGTGGTAGCCGGCCCGGGCCAGGGCCTCTCCTGACAGGGGCAGGCTCCGGTCCCCCCCTTCCCAGTCCAGGGAGCCGTGGAAGACCGCCAGGTTGAGACAGCCGGGTTCAGCCGCAGGGAAAGAGTCCAGGAGCCCGTTTATTCTGGTGGCCCCTTCTACGTAGGCCATGGATACAATGCGGCAGCGCTGTCCCTCTATTTCCCAACAGGTCACCACCTGGGGGTGGGGGTTGGTCACCAAAAAGCCCGGCCAGGAGCCCTGCCGGTAAACGGAATCGTGATAGGTTATCTCGTCGTGGTTCCCGGGGACGGTTATGACCCTTATGCCTTCCTTCTCCAGGCGGCGCAGTTCCCGGATCACGCTTTCCACCAGGCCAGGAGCGGGGCGATGGTGATCGAACAGGTCTCCAGCAATCACCACCATGTGCACCTTCTGTTTTAAGGCCAGGTCTACTGCCCGGCTCAAGAGCCCGTCCCTTTCCCGGGCCACCCGCTGGTCCCAGGGAGAAGGCAGGGAAGGTTCATACCCCAGATGGAGGTCCGCCAGGTGTAAAATCCTTATCACTTTTTCCCCTCCTTGTTGATCCCTGTTTTAAAATTATTTCTACCTTTCCCTGGCTTTCCCTGCCATAGATTCAGAGGGCCTGGAATATACCGCATTTTAAATAATAGGTTTCCGGAACGGTAGGTAAAATTATGTGATCCCTGGCCTGACGCCTGAACTCGATGAGGCGCAAAAAGCGTCCGGCGTCTTGGGCCGCCTCCAGAACCACCTGCCAGAACAAGGGCTCGGTCAAATGATAAGAACAGGAACAGGTGAAGAGGACTCCCCCGGGATGCAAAAGCTTTAAAGCTCTGAGGTTTATCTCCTTATACCCCCTCAAGGCAGAGGGGAGGGATTCCTTGCTCTTGGTGAAGGCGGGGGGATCCAGCACCACCACATCGAACTTCTCCCCCGCCCTTTCCAATAGCCTCAATTGGTCAAAGCAGTTGGCCTCTACCCATCGGATTCTGTCTTCCACCTGGTTCAGCTGGGCGTTATCCCGTCCCCCCTCCAAAGCCCGGGGGGAAATATCCACCGCCACCACTTCCCGGGCTCCTCCCTTGGCCGCCGCCACGGCGAACCCCCCGGTATAGCAGAAGCAATCCAGCACCCTTTTCCCCTGACATAGACCTTGTAGCACCTTGCGGTTCTCCCTCTGGTCCAGGAAAAAACCGGTCTTCTGACCCCTGTAAATATCCACGTAAAAACGCAGATCTCCCTCCCGGATGCATATCCTGGGGGGAACCTCTCCCCATAGCAGGCCCTCCCTGCCGGGCAATCCCTCTTTTTCCCGGCTGCTGCCCTCGCTCCTCTCATAGATCCCCCGGGGGAAAAACAGTTCCTTCAATAAAGAGAGGATTACCTCCCTCTGTCTTTCCATCCCCAAGGTGAGGAATTGCACCACCAGATATTCTCCGTATTGATCCACGATAAGCCCGGGCAGAAAATCCCCCTCACTGCTGACCAGGCGATAGGCATTGGTTTCGGAAAGGAGGAGATCCCGGTAGAGGCCCGCTTCCAGCAACCGTTTCCGGAAAAATTCCCTGTCGATTTTTGTCTTTTCCCTGGCCAGCAACCTCACGGTTATCTGAGAAAAGGGGTTATAGTAGCCCACGCCCAAAAACCTTTTGCGGGAGGTATACACCTCCACCACGTCCCCGGGCTGGCAGGGACCCACGACGTCCTGAATTTCTCCCCCGTACACCCACAGGTGCCCAGCCAAAAGACGCTTCTCCCTACCGGGGAGTAAGAAAACCTTGGCCGCCAAAAGCCTTGACCTCCTTAAATTTGAGAAGCTCTAGGCCAGGATAACAAGTACCTGCCCAGGAGAAGGAGCCAACTGCCCACCACCATAAGAAGCCCCACCAGGAATATTATCGCGTTTAAAAACGGCACCAGAGAAAGCAGCCATACTAAAGTGGTTCCCAGGAGGGTGGCCAGGAGGGAGGTTCCCCAATGGCCCTCCCACCGGGGGAACATCTTCCTGCCTATCCAGGCTCCCAACAGGGGCTTGAAGAGCAGAACAGCTCCCCAGAGGAAGAGCAGGTAGAGGCCCAGGAACAGCCATCCCAGGATTTGGGTAATGCCCAATAACAGGCAGATGAAGATTATCAACGGCAGGAACACCGTCCAGAGGGCGCCAGCACCCAAAACCGTCCAGAAACGCTGGACCCACTCCCCCTCCACCGCCATCAAAAAGGGGGAGGCCAGAAGCGACAGGAGGGCCGTCAGCACCATTACCTTCAGCCAGTCCCTAAGGGCTTCGCCTAATCCGTATCTGGGCTCCCTTTCCTCCAGCACTATATCCTGCTCCCCCCTTACCACTGCCTCTGGGCTTATGGAGGGAGGGTTGGGACCCCTATATTTGAGTTTTCCCCCCACTTCTGCACCGGGTAATAGTTCCAGACTTTGGGCTGATACCTCCAAGTTTCCCTTGATGGGGCCAGAAATCACCACCTTTTCCCCTGCAGCCCTCAGATTGCCTTCAACTTTACCCGCCATCTCTAGGGTTCTCCCAGCGAAGAGGAGGTTGCTGCCCACCGTGGCTTCGGGCCTTACCATCATCTGGGAGGCAAAGGCGGTGACCGCCTTACCTACAGCCCCTTCCAGCTCCAGGGTCTGGGCGGCCGCCCTTACATTTCCTCCCACTTTGCCCCCTATCTTTATATCCTGCCCTGCTGCCAGCATATCCCCGCCTATTTCCCCCTTGCTGGTTATATCTTTGCCAGCAGCCATCAGATCCCCTGTTATTTTCCCCTGAACCACCACGCTGGAACCAGCGCCGTAGAAATCGTCCCGGATCTCCTCTTTGGGTCCCACCAGGACGTTATCCCTGCCGGCACGGACGGTGGGCGAACCTTCCGCCCTGAAGGCGATGACTACACCTAAAAATACCAAAAGCCATGCCATTACACCCACCCGCTTCATTATCCCCACACCTCCCGTAGATATTGATTAAAATACTTCTCCTCCACCCGGCCCAAAACCTGCCTAAAAGGCAAAGGGCCCGGGATTTTTTCCCGGCCCCTTTTAAACATCCTGCTCCTCAGGATCCCTGAAGCGGTAACCAACCCCCCGGACGGTCTCGATGTATCTGGGGCTGGCGGGATCGGGCTTGATCTTCTCCCTGAGGTAGTGAATGTGGACGTCCACCGTCTTGGTATCCACGGCATAGTCGTATCCCCAGATCTTCTGGAGCAGCATTTCCCTCCGCAACACCTTCCCCGCATTTAAGAGGAAAAGATGCATCAACTCGAACTCCTTAGGGGAAAGGCGTACCGGCCGGTTGTCTATGGAGAACTTGTGCTGCAGCCTGTCCAGGTAGAAGGGTCCCAGTTTGATCCTCATGGGAGCATCATTGTCGGACAGGTTTAAACGCCTGAGGCATACCTTTACCCGAGCCAGCAGTTCCCTGGGGCTGAAGGGTTTGGTTATATAATCTTCTGCACCCAGCTCTAAACCCAGTACCTTATCCGCCTCGCCGTCCTTGGCTGAAAGCATGATTATCGGTATGGAGACGGTAGTTTTATTGGACTTCAAACGCCGGCACACCTCCAGGCCGCAAAAACCCGGCAACATGAGGTCTAAAATAATGAGATCAGGGAGGGTCTCTTCTGCAAGCCGCAAAGCGCTGGCGCCGTCCTCTGCCATGAGCACCCTATGGCCGGCCTTTTCCAGATTGTAGCGTATCAGCTCTTGTATGGACTTTTCGTCATCCACCACCAGAATCTTGGCCATACTCATCCCCTCGATGCTTGAACCTTTATGTACAATTTTAGCCCCTCATGGTTAAAGGTGCGTTAAGGTTTTGTTATTTTTATATTATTGTTGAAAGCTCAGCGGCCCCTTTAAACACCCTCCGCCTTCCCTCCAGCATCTCGAGGACGAGCCGGGCCCCTTCCACTGCTGCCCAGGGCCTCGCCAGGCGTACCGCAGCCTCCTCCATAGCCTGAGCCAGTTCCGGGTCAGTCAGAATCCTCTCCACCTGAGCCACCGCCTCCTCCGGCCCCTCAGCCCAAAAGGCAGCCCCCTCCTGGAGGAGGAAAGCGACATTCCCTTCTTCCTGGCCGGGTACCGGGCGGAATATGACCAGGGGCAGCCGGGAAGCCAGGGCTTCGGCGGTGGTCAGGCCCCCGGCCTTGCCCCACCAGAACCCGGGCGGCGGACATCCACACCTCCACATTATCCACGTATCCCAGGACATACAAAGGCCATCCGCCCTTTTGCCGCAAACCTTCAAGCTTTTCCTTCAAGACCTTATTGCGGCCCGTGATAACAGCCGCCTGCAGGGGAACAGAAGAGCGAAAGAGTATCTGGCACAGCCTGGGGAGGGAAGGGGACATGCCTTCTGCCCCTGCCATTATGAGCACCAAAGGGTAATAGGGATCAAGGCCCAGTTCCAGAAGGGCCTGCTCCCTATCCCTGGCCTGGGCGAATTTCAGGCTTATGGGTATACCGGTGACGGCGATTTTTTCCTCCGGCACACCCTGTTCCAGCAGCTGGTCTTTAGCGAACTCGGAACCCACCATGTAGAGGTCGGTGAAGGGATGGATCCACTGGGAGTGAACCAGGTGATCGGTCACCACCGTGATGGAAGGCAAGGCTACCTGGTTTTTTCTTGATCTCCCCCAAAACCCCTGCGGGGACGGGAAAGGTGCTGACCACCGCCCGGGGCTGATACCTCAAGAGGAGGCCCTGCATTCTGGAAGTGAACAGGCGGAGAAACTGCGTCTACCAGGGGTTGTCAGCCTTATCGTAGCGAGAAGTTAAACGGTAAAAAAAGTGCTTGTAGAGAAAAGGGGCATATAGCACGCTTTGACGGTAGGACACTTCGGCTAAGCGGTTTATCCAGAGGTTAGAATATTTAATGAATATTAATGAAATCTATTAAAACGCAGGCTTTATGGGGGTCTAAAAAGCTCACGGCCTCCATGAGGGCTTGGGCTGCCCTCAAGTGGCCTCCGCCATAGCTGGAACTGAGCACCAGGATATCGGTTTCCCTGTACACCATCTTTAGCCCCCTCACGAGGTCTGTATCCCTTCTAAAAATGATAGCCCAGCCAAATTAAAAGCATATTAACGCTGGGTTATCTTAATTTTTAAAAATTCCACCGACAGCATTTCTCCTTCGCGGCCAGGAGCCTTAGCCATCCTTATTTCCAGGATACCCCTCTGGTACAGGGCCCTGGCCCCCTTGGGCTGCACATTTGCCGGCAGGGTGAGAGTGCGGGAAAACTTGCCCAGCTTCCTCTCTTTCTGGTGAATTTTCTGCACCCCCAGCAGATGGATTTCCGGCGGAAGCTCCCCTTCTATCTGCAAGCTATTCCCCTTCAATTCCACCCTCACATCCTCAGGCCTCTGAAGCCCGGGCAGAACGACCAGGACTATGATCTCCTGGGCTGTCTCCATCACGTCCACAGGGGGCCAAGGTTTATCCTGCTTCCATAGATCCCATATATTGAAAACCTTGCCAGGCCACTCCATGCCGGTCAATTTCCTAAAAAGTTCGGATCCAGATGAGGGAAAAATTTACGGGGGTCAAATCCCTCCCAACTCATGGCTCCCACCTTCTCCATATAATAAAGTTGATCCTAGGCGCGTCCCGAGTTTTCTCCGTAGAGGGCTCTTCAGGGGAAAAGCCCTCTTCCCCTCTATGCCCTTCCGATGCCCGGATAACCTTACCGCCGCAATTTATCCCTATGCTGAGGTAACCGCCCAGGTCCCGCAGCCCTATCCCCTCGATATTGAAGTTCAATTTCTCCAGGTTGAGTTTATCCACGTATATCTTTTCCACATAGATCAGAAATAACCTCTATTTCTGAAGAAATCCTTTCCACAGCCTTCTTTAAATCCTTCAGGGACTCGTCTTTTTTCCCCCATAACCATCCCAGCATATATTTCACCCCGGTTAGAGGGCTTCCACTATGGACGGTCCCAGAGCAGCGTTGAAGCCGTTATCCATTATGGTGGTATCTATACAATCGGGGTCGATTAAAATGTTGGCCCCAATGGGCACCAGGTTGATATTGCCCGAGACCTCCCCCAAAGCCGTATTGGTCTTACTGTTCATGGCCCATGAATCCAGGACATTCTTGCCCTGGCTCAGGGTAGCATTGGTGCGCAGGGTATTCACCTGAATAAACCTGGTTACTATGCCCACCGCCATGTTTCTCCCCCCTGTCTTATACAGTTTATGCGTCTTGAAAATCGGGGCACCTTTGGGCCTGCCCCCACGTAGAAAATTAGGGGGTGAAGGGATGAAGCCCTTCTCCTTGACGATAAATATCCAGAGCATAAGAATTGCCGATGTGGACACGGGTTCGGTGGTGGCCATAGGTTACAACTATTTCTATAATTGGCGCACCTGCAGCAAGACCAATAACGGTTTTGGTCGGCTAATAGGGGACAACAATTTTATAAAAAGGGCCCGTTTTTGGGTGGACGATCCTGATTTTCAAGATATGATCTGCTGCGAACAGATGGAGTTCCCTCCCTCTGGGAGGCTGCGGGGGTGAAAAATTGAGGATATATATTGCCGGCATCCATATAAACAGCCTCAGGAACAACGCCGGCTATTTTTCCGGAGAAAACCTGGCCAAGGGATGGCGATCCAGGAGCAAAGCCAATGCCGCTTTTGGGAGGCTTAATGGGGATCGCAACTTGGTGGCCAGCCAGCTCAACTGCGTATGGGATGGGGATTTCCTGGATACCTTCATCAAACTACGGAGTTCGGTTAAAAAGCCGTGACTGGGGTCGAGCCAGGGACCGCCACATGAAGTACCCTGCCAGGACCAAGATTAAGGGCGTAACCAGTTGGGTAAGGGTAAAAAAACCCAATCCCCACCGGGGTACCACATAGCCCCATACTTCCAGGGGATTATCCCTGACGCTCTCTTCCACCAAGGCCCGGAGAAGCTGATGGTAGAAGACGAAGGACCAGAACTGGTAACCCGCAGGGGGCTGCTTCCTTTCCAGATAAAAGTATCTTATAAGGAGTAGAAGCCCTATGGCCGAACCTATCAGCTGAGCTGGCCAGCGGCCGAAAAAAAAAGCTGTGGGACGCCCCAATACCTCCTGGTTGAAGATATTGGCTATCCGTACTAAAAAGTATCCCAAGGCCAGCCCCGGTACGGTCAAATCAGCCAGAGCTCCCACCTGCACCCCGGTTTTACGGGCATAGGCCCAACCGGCCAGGAATCCCCCCAACAGCCCCCCGTGCCAGGAAAGCCCTCCTTCGTAAATTTTCAGCACCTGCAAAGGATCTTGCCAAAACCAATGGGGATAATTGGCCAGAACGAACATCAGGCGGGCTCCCACGATTCCCCCCACAACCACCAGGATCGCTAAGTTCAATATAAAATCTTCCTCCAGACCCCTCTTGATACCTTCCCGGTAGAGGTACCACGTTCCGAAGAGGACGGAGAGGGACATAAAAATACCATACCACCTCACCGCCAGGGGACCGATATGAAAGGCTACGGGATTTAAGTCCACCAGCAAGCTCTCACCACCTCCGTATAAAATGAACCCCTTACATAATAAAGCAAAGCCTCTCCGCCAGGCAAGAAAAATTAAAGGCCTGGCAGTACATGCCGAATACTTGGTTATGCAGGTGACAAGCGGAGGGAGTAGGGTTAGAAGTGGATCTCAACCTGATTTTAGGCCTGCTGATAGGAGTAGGCTCCCTGGTGGCTGCCTTTATCCTGGAAGGGGGTACACTGGGGGCGCTGCTGGCCTTGACCGCCGCCATGATCGTATTCGGCGGGACCCTGGGGGCCACCATGATGGGATTGGGCCGGGAGGAGATAATGAACATACCCCGTCTTTTGAGGATAGCGCTGCAGGAAAAGCCGTTCCCCTTTGAAGAAACCATAAAGAAAATAGTGAATTTCGCCATAATGGCCCGTAGGGAAGGTTTCGTGCGCCTAGAAAAGGAACTGGAGACCATAGATGATCCTTTCTTGCGGAACGCCCTCCAGCTGGTGGTGGACGGCACCGATCCAGAGCAGACCCGCAGCGTGCTGGAGCAGTACACATATGCAGCGGAGATGCGCCACGCCTCCGGCATAGCCATCTTCGAAGCAGCAGGAGGATATGCCCCCACCATGGGCATCATAGGCACGGTGATGGGGCTGGTGCACGTGCTGAGCCACCTCAGCACCCCCGACAAGCTGGGCCCTTCCATAGCCATGGCCTTTTTAGCCACCCTCTATGGGGTCTCTTCCGCCAATCTCCTGTGGTACCCCATAGCTGCCAAGCTGAAAAATAAAGACGTCAAAGAGAGGCTTTATCAGGAGATGATCCTGGAGGGCATAATGGCCCTGCAGGCGGGAAAAAACCCCACCCCCATAAAAAGCACCCTGGTGGCCTTCTTACCCCCCCAAAAGCAAAAAAAGATCCAAGAGAAGGCCTCGCCACAAGGAGGGGCAGCCAGTGCCCAGACACCTTCCCCGTGAATCTAAGGAAAACAGAGATCGCTGGCTCATCACCTATGCAGACATGATAGCCCTGCTGATGGTGTTTTTCATAGTTATGTACGCCATAAGCACTGTAGACGCCCAAAAGCTAGCAGCTTTAGCCTCCTCCTTGAGCCAGGCCCTGGTGGGTTCCCCTCCTCAGGGGATTTTCGATCCTCACGGAGCCGGCATTTTGTCCCCTGAAGGAGGAGGGCAGGGAGAAGAGCTGTCTCAGGTGGAAGCCCAGCTGTGCCTTTTCATACAGAGAAGAAATCTCGAGGGGCAGGTAAGGGTTAGGACAGAAGAGAGGGGGTTGATGGTGAGCCTGGCGGAAACTGTCCTTTTCCCCAAAGGCTCTGCCCAATTGACCCCCGAGGCCCATGGCTTGATAAAAGAGGTGGGGCAAGCTCTGGCTCCCCTCCCCAATTATCTGCGCATCGAGGGCCATACGGACGATCTGCCCATCAATACCCCCTTTATCCTTCCAACTGGGAACTCTCCACCGCCAGGGCCTTGAGCGTTTTGAAGGTGCTGCTTGAAGAAGCGGGGATAAGCCCCCAGCGGCTTTCCGCTACAGGTTACGGAGAGTACCGCCCTGTAGCCCCTAACGATAATGAAGAAAACCGATCCTTGAACCGCAGGGTAGATCTGGTGATCCTAAAGGAAGCCTTTAAGGTAACTGAGCCCCATCGTTAAAGGGAGGGGGTTCCCCTCCCTTTTTACGCCGGAGCTTCTGGGCCGCTCTTGCCCACGTTGGGGTAGCGGACGATCTTCTTCTCCCAAGTCCTCAGGATCAGGTGGTCTTCCCCATGGTGTAACACGTAGGTCGGCAAAATGGGGGTTTTCCCCAGACCCTGGGGGGCATTGATAATATAGGTGGGTACCGCCAGCCCCGAGGTGTATCCCCTTAAGTTCTCCATGATCTCCAATCCCTCTTCCACAGAGGTTATAAAGTGGGCAGTCCCCTTCACAGGTTTGGCGTGGAAGATATAATAGGGCCGCACCCTTATCTTCAGAAGGTCCTGATTGAGCTTGCGCATCACAAAGGGATGGTTGTTGACCCCCTTTAACAGCACCGCCTGGTTACCCAGCACCACCCCTGCCTGAACCAACATATCGCATGCCCTTTTTGCCTCCCAGGTGACCTCCAAGGGATGGTTGAACTGGGTGTTTATATAGATGGGGGGATGCTGGCTCAGTATGCGGCACAGGTTTGGGGTTATACGCTGGGGTAAGGTCACCGGAGCCCTGGTCCCTATCCTCTTTATCTCCACGTGGGGTATTTCATCCAGCTGGGAGAGCAGCCACTCCAGGGTGGAATCGTCCAGCATGAGGGCGTCCCCCCCGGTTATCAGCACATCCCTTATCTCCTCGTTCTGGCGGATATACTCAAGGGCTGCCTCCAGATCTTCCCGGCTGGTGGCCCTGTCCACCTCCCCTATATTACGCCTCCTCTGGCAGTGGCGGCAGAACATGGGACATTGATTGGTAACGTTTATTATGAGCCTGTCGGGATAGCGCCTGGTTATGGCCGGAGCCGGAGAGGTGAACTCTTCGGCCATGGGATCGGGTACCCCGAACTCGTCCTTCAGTTCCTCGGCAGAAGGCAGGGCCTGCCTCCGGATGGGACACCAGGGCTCATCTCCCATAAGGGAAAGGTAATATGGCGATACGGCCCAGCGGTAAACCCTTCCAACCCTCCTTATGCCCTCCTCTTCTTCTGGAGCGAGCGGCAGGAGCTCCTTTAAAACCTCCACCGACGATATCCTGTTCCTCATATGCCAGCACCAATCCTGCCAGTCCTCTTCAGTGGCACCAAAAAATTTTAAAATTTTCTGCTTTTTGTTTTCCAACTCTTCCCTTTTCTCCATGCCGCTGGGGATACCCTTTTTGGCCTCCAGATAATCGGCTATCCTGCTTCTCAGTTCGGCTGCCCTCCGCAGAGCTATTCTCCTCTTCTCTTCCGGATCCAAAATTCCCCTGGAACAGAGGCCCATCTTTTTCCCCTCCTTTCTGAGTCTGGGCATTAAAAAATCCGGCTTCAGCCGGGGGATGAAACGCAGAAAGAAAAGGGAAGGCTCCCTTGCTTTCCACGCTTACGAGGTTAGCTGACGGGTTCGGGTCGAAAGCTAACCCTACCTGCCCTGAAGGCAGGATTCACCCCAAAAGGATGGCTCCCCCGCTTCCTGTTTCCAGGAATTCAGCGCGCTTACCTGTTCGGTTGTCCCTTCCACTCTAACATAAACTATGAACCCTTGTCAATTACATTTTTTCTCTTTTTTCCCTTCCCAGCAGAGATAACAGTAATATAAAGAAATGGCGGTGAGCAGCAGGCCAACCAAAATCAAGAGGAGGTCGGTCCACCAAGTGGAATAGGAGCGGTAGAGGCGCCACCACCTGTATAGGTAATGGGTTCCCCGACAGTATATATACTGCCAGGCCCAAGTCCAGGTAAAAGCCCCCAGGGCGGAATAAAAGAGATAGGCTCTGAAATCCATTCCCGCCAAGCCCGCCGCCAGGATGGTGGGGGTCCTGATGGGGCTAAACCACCGGGCGAGAACCACCAGGGGAGCTCCGTAACGGTCCAGCCAGTGTCTGGCCTTCAAAAGCGCCTCCTCCCCACCGCTGCGCCGGAGAATCCTCATAAACAGGCCCTTGCCCGGATGGGCCCCCAGCCAGTATCCTGCTAAATTCCCCAGGAGGTTGCCCAAAATTCCCACCAGCACCGCACCCCAGAAATCCATCTGCCCATTTTCTATCAAAAAACCGGCAGCCAAAAAGGCCGGCTCGTAGGGTATACCCGGCATTCCTGTCCCCTCTATAAAAAATAAGAGCAGAAAGAGGGTAAGATAAACATGAAGGGGATTCACCCGCAGGCCTCCTCAAGACGGCAGTCGGGCTATGATAGTCTGGGCCCCGTACACCTGCTGGCCCACTTTTACCTGAAACTCCAAATCTTCTCTGAAGATGACCAGATCCACCTGGGATCCCCTATCTATAAAGGAAATTTTCTGGCCTTTAACCACTTCCTGTCCCGGGGCTATAAAGCACTTTATTTTATTTACGAACTTATCGGCTATTTCCACCACCGCCACCTTCACCCTGGTATTGTGCAGGAACACTGTCAAGCGCTCGTTCACCAGCCGGTAGCGGTGGCTGAACAGATCGACGGCCTGCCGCAGATAGGTGAGACGAAAATATTCCCATAGATCCAGCATGGGGAGGTTGATCTTAGCCCGGATGTGGACTATATCCCCCACCTTTCCCTCGATGGGGGCATAGTTGTAATGGACGTCCAGAGGGGACATGTAGATGCCCACTATCCAACCCCTATCGCCCCATCCCGGGGCTTTGAGGATCTCCTCTAAAGGTATGGTCTCCCCCAGCTTGTTGACTTCCACCTTGCCCTGGGCGAAAGGCTTGATGTAAACCACGTGCCCGTCAGCAGGAGACAGGATCAGCTCTTACACGTGGGGAGGTACCCTCCGGGGATCCCGGTCGAACCAGACATGGTGGAGATAGGAAAATGCCCCTCCTAAGAG
>DRZV01000105.1 GCA_011375465.1 Neomoorella mulderi | reverse complement strand
GGATGAACTCAAGGCCCCTTCAAACCATGGGCGCAGGGGAGGAGGTGAAAGGTGGAGCATACGGCGAAGGAGCTCCTTTTCCAGCGAAAGGGTGTCCTGCCATAGCCTTAAAAATAGCTCCAGCGTGGTATAGGCATCCGCCAGAGCCCTGTGGTGAGCTTCTGCCTTCAGGTCTAGAAAGCGGCTTAAGGATTCTAAACTGTAGGAGGATAACCTGGGATAAATTATCCAGCAGAGGAGAAAGGTATCGAAGTAGGGATAGGGCCAGGAGGTCAGATTAAAGGCCCGGCATAGAAAGGCCAGATCAAAGGATATGTTATGCCCTACTACTGGCAATCCTTCTACTAAATCCCAGAGAACGGGCAGAACCCGATCCAGATCCGGGGCGAGGGATAACATTTGGCGAGGGATAACATTTTTTCATCTATTCCCGTCAGCTTTTGAATATAAAAGGGGAGGGGTACACCAGGATTTACCAGGGTCTGATAGAGATCCTTAACCTCCCCTCCCTCCACCTTCAGGACAGCTATCTCGATGATCCGATGCCTTTCCGGATCCAGCCCGGTGGTCTCCAGATCGATCACCACAAACTTGTCGGGCAACATGGGACTTCCCCTCAGGACAGCTTGACCAGGGCCTGGCCAGCATTTACAGTCTCCCCATCCTTTACTAAAACCTCTTCCACCACCCCTTCGTGGGGAGCGGTGATCTCGTTCTCCATCTTCATGGCATCGATAACCACCAGGGTCTCCCCCTTCCTCACCCATCGGCCTGGCTCAGCCCTGACCTCCACCACCACTCCCGGAAGGGGTGCTGTGACCACCTTGCCCTCCCTCCGGGGTTTAGGGGCCGGCCTCAAAAGCGGAGGCTTAGGGGCAGGGATTGAAGTCGGATCTCCCTTCCCCAGCTCCTCGATTATTTCCACCACTTCTACCCGGTAGGTCTCTCCGTTGACGGTGACCTGAAAACAGCGCTTCAACTGGCCCTCATCCTTTCCATAATCATCAGGCTGCCCTCCATGATCTCCCTTCTGCCCGCCTTGACCCACAGGCCCTTCTGGGGCTCGACGGTCTCTATGCGGGAAATCCTCCACCCGGAGGGCAGCATTGCCGCCAAGGCAGCGGCAATGGCCGCCACCACCCGGGGGTCTATATTATTTAGATTATCCCTTCCCATGGAGATTTCCTCCTTTTATACAGGAAAATTGCCATGTTTTTTAGCTGGCCGGTTCTCCCTTTTATGCAACAGAGCTTTAAGGACCCTGGCCAGATGGCTCCTGGTCAAGGCCGGATCTATCACCGCATCCACCAGCCCCAGAGCCGCGGCCACATAGGGATGGGCAAAATTACGGCGGTACTCCTCGATTTTTCTCTGGAGCATTTCCTCGGGATCCGGAGCCTGGCTTATCTCCCGGCGGAAGATTATATTGGCAGCCCCTTCTGGCCCCATCACGGCTATCTCCGCTGTGGGCCAGGCCGCCACATGGTCCGCGCCCAGGGAGCGGGAGCACATAGCCAGATAGGCCCCTCCGTAGGCTTTGCGCATTATGAGGGTGAGTTTGGGGACCACCGCCTCGGCAAAGGCGTAGATGAGCTTGGCCCCGTGCCTGATGATCCCCCCCTCTTCCTGGTCCACCCCAGGCAGGTAGCCGGGCGTATCCACCAGGGTGAGGAGGGGTATGTTGAAGGCATCGCAGAAACGTACGAAGCGGGCCCCCTTATCCGCCGTATCTATATCCAGGCATCCCGCCAGATAGCGGGGCTGATTGGCCACTATCCCGATGGTGTAGCCTGCCAGCCGGGCAAAGCCTATGACCAGATTGGGGGCGTACTGGCTCTGGACTTCTAAAAAAAGGCCGTCATCCACTATAGACCTGATGACTTCCTTCACGTCATAGGCCTTGTTGGGATCTACGGGGATGAGCTGCCTCAGCCCCGGGCAAATCCTCTCAGGGGAATCGGTGGGCGATATGTAGGGGGGATCCTCCAGATTATTGCTGGGGAGGTAGCTTAAGAGAACCCTTATAAGATGCAGGCATTCCTCCTCTGTGGAGGCTACGAAATGGGCCACCCCGCTTTTGCTCCCATGGGTGTAGGCTCCTCCCAGTTCTTCAAAGGACACCTCTTCCCCGGTGACCGCCTTTATCACCTGAGGGCCGGTGATGAACATGTGGGACGTACCCTCCACCATGAAGACGAAGTCCATGAGGGCCGGGGAATAAACTGCTCCCCCAGCGCAGGGCCCCATGATGGCCGCTATTTGGGGTATAACCCCTGAAGCCATGGTATTGCGCTTAAATATCTCCCCATAGCCGTTTAAGGCAGCTACTCCTTCCTGTATCCTGGCCCCTCCAGAATCGTTCAGGCCTATCAGGGGGGAGCCGGTTTTTAGGGCCAGATCCATTATCTTGCATATCTTGGCCGCGTGCATTTCCCCCAGGGAGCCACCCATCACGGTGAAATCCTGGGCATAGACGAAGACCTGCCGCCCATTTATAGTACCGGTCCCGGTCACCACCCCTTCCCCGGGCAGCTCCCTGTCCTTCATTCCCAATTCAGTGGCCCGATGGCACACGAATTGATCTATTTCCATGAAACTGCCTTCATCCAGGAGGAGAGCCAACCTCTCCCTGGCGGTGAGCTTTCCCGCTTGGTGCTGTTTATCTATCTTTTCCTCTCCTCCGCCGGCCAGAACCTTTTGCCGGCGGGCCTCCAGTTCTGCTAAGAGCTCTTCCATATCTCTGGGCAGCAGAGTTACCCCCTTTTAATTTTTTCCTGCTCACCTAGTTATAATACCAGGTAATAAGCCCAGGTTGCAAGCCTGGCCTTTAACGCAAGTGTTCATATCCTCCTGGCTTTAAAGGTTCTGCTGCCTCCCCCCGTTTTATAAATACGCCCCTCCCTGAAGATAATACCTGGCCTATCACCGTTACGGGGGTAGAGGTGGCCTTTTGAATGGCCCCTATCACAGAGGAGACCCTTTGGGGATGGCAGGTGAAGAGTATCTCATAATCTTCACCCCCATAAAGGGCGTACTCCAGGGGATCCTTTTTATACAGGGTTGCCATCCTTTCCACCCCGGGTGAAAGGGGTAAGCGTTCGGCTTCCACCAGCATCCCCTTGCCCGAACTGCAGGCAAGGTGGTGCAGCTCAGAGGCCAAACCGTCGCTTATATCTATGGCGGAGGTGATCCCCCCAGGTATAGTGGCCGCCCGCATCTCCCTTACCCGGGGGATGGGGCGAAAATGCCTTCGCCGCAGGTGTTCCAGAACCCCTGGGGGAAGGCTTCCTTCAGACAGGGCTGAGGGGTGCAGAAGGTAATCCAAATAGGCGGCCGATCCTCCCAGTTCTCCGGTGACCAAAATGAGATCTCCGGGATTGGCCCCTTCCCGGTAAAGGCAACGATCTTCCTCCACTTCTCCCAGGAGGGCTATATTGAGGATGGTCAGGGGGGAGGATACCGTGTCCCCTCCCACCAGGCTTACCTGAAACTCGCCGGCGCAATGGAAAAGCCCCCTATACAGCCCCTGGGCCCATTCCACCTCCTGCTGGGGGCTTAAGCCCAGGGATATAAGGGCGCTCTGGGGGATACCGCCCATGGCCGCTATGTCGCTCAGGTTGGCAGCCAAAGCCTTGTAGCCCACCTCCTCCGGTGAGGCGGTATCCAAGGTGAAGTGCACGCCTTCCACCATCATATCCGTGGTGGCCAAAAGCAGCATGCCCCCCTCCCCTTTTAGGACTGCGGCGTCATCCCCTATCCCTTTCACCACCTGGGGGGGATTTTCAGGGGCCTCCCTCTTGAGCTTTTCGATGAACAGGAGTTCTCCCATCTCCCGGAGTTCCAAAGGCGTCCTCTCCTTTCTTTTCATGGCGACGGCAAATTTATTCGTGATGGATTTCAAATATCCTTTATACCTGGTAATATTAGCATCGAAGAGGTTGGAAATGAGGGGATAAGCATGAAAAGGGCGGTCATCGCCTATCTGGCCCGGGGTGAAAGCGAGGAAGCCATAAAATATGCCTTGAGGGAAATGGCGGAGCTGGCCCGCAATGTAGATCTGGAAGCGGTGGGCTGGGTAATCCAGAGGAAGGCTTCTCCGGATCCCAGTTATCTTCTGGGGGAAGGAAAAATCCAGGAATTGCAAAAAAAGGTGGAAGAACTGGAGGCAGAGGCAGTCATATTCAACCTGGAACTCTCTCCCCGACAAGCCGTGAAACTGGAAGAGAGGCTAGGGCAGGCGGAGATCTGGGATCGAACCCAGGTGATCCTGGAAATCTTCAACCGGAGAGCCCATTCCCGGGAGGGCAAGATACAGGTGGAATTGGCCCGGCTCAGCTACCTATATCCCCGTATGCTGGGTTGGGGGCAAATCCTATCCCGGCTGGGAGGGGGATTGGGTACCCGGGGCCCAGGGGAAACCAAGCTGGAGGTCTTGAGGAGGACGGTCCGCCAGCGAATCCATCGCCTGCGGAAGGAACTGGAGGAAGTCCGGCGGAACCGTCAGCTCTTGAGAAAAAGGAGGGCCCAATCCGCCGTTCCCGTGGTGGCCCTGGTGGGTTATACCAATGCGGGCAAATCCACCCTCCTGAATGCCCTCTCCTCCAGCGCCCATAAGGTCCTGGCCGAAGACCGGCTCTTCGCCACCTTGGATCCTGTAAGCCGGAGGGTGGAACTGCCCTCAGGCCGCCACATTATACTGGCCGATACGGTGGGATTCATCCATGATATGCCCCCTAAACTAAAAGAGGCCTTTAAGGCCACCCTGGAAGAGCTGGAATCAGCCCATCTCCTGCTCCACGTTATAGACCTCACCAGCCCCTACATGGAACTCCAGATAGAGGCGGTGGAAAAGATTTTAGGGGAGTTGGGGTTGGGGGAGCGGCCCTGTATAAAGGTCTACAACAAGCTGGATAGGTTTTCCGGAACACCCCCTTGGGATGGAATCGCCATTTCTGCTCTCCACGGGATCAACCTCCCCCTCCTCTTAAGACGCATAGAAGAGGAGCTTTTCTCCCAGATGGAGATAACCCTCCATATACCCTACACCTCCCTGGGGGCTGTATCCCGATTGCGGTCCCGCATAGAGATTGTGGCGGAAAGATATACCGAGACCGGGGTGGAGATGGTGCTGCGGGGAAGGCGGGAGGACTTAAAACTTCTGGAGAAGAGTTTCAGAAAAGAATTGTGATCCAGCTGGGGACCTCGATTTGGTAACCGCTCTGAGGAGGGAAGAGAGCTGCCGGCCCTGCGCTGGGGCCTGAAGGAAGGAGTATCCCGCTGCCAACCTAGCCTGCTGCTGGAATTGGGAAAACCTCATTGGAAGCGTTGGGTTCACCGAAATGATGAAGGCCCCTACAATAGGGGCCCTAAAGGAGACCGGCATGGCCGCCGGGTTGCCGGCGGTCTTTTTTTGCCAGCAAAATTACAGCAAAAAACTTTTGGGGATGTTTTCTATCCCCAAAAGCCTTGATTTTACTGGTGCGCCAGGTAGGACTCGAACCCACGACCCGCTGATTAAGAGTCAGCTGCTCTACCACCTGAGCTACTGGCGCCCATGGCGCGCCCGGCAGGGCTTGAACCTGCGACCTCCGGACTCGGATTCCGGTACTCTATCCACCTGAGCTACGGGCGCTTGCACAGAATATTATATTACGGTTAGATACCAGTGTCAAGCCGTTCTGGTTGAGAGCCCGGCAAACATAACCGCCCTAGAGATTCAAAAGGGGGTTCCATAAGTTTCCAGGATCCAGTTGGGCAGGGCGAAACGGGCTGTCACCAGAGGATCCACCACCTGGGAAATCTGCAGATCTCCAGCTATGCTGAAAAGCGTGATTATCTCTTCCAGGGATAGGGGAGGTATACTTAGAAAATATTTCCACCATATCCACCACCGCCCTATGGGGTGCCTGGTCCAGGTCCTCATGGGAAGCTATGGTGGCAGTGACCTCTTGGTTTCTCACCACAGGATTCCCCAGCTTTAAATCCTTCCTCACCTTGACCGTTAAAGTCAGTCACCTTCCCAGCCACTTCCACCCCTGTTACTCCTACTTCCCCATCCCCCATAAGGGCATGGAGATCTCCCGCTGCCAACAGAGCCCCCTCTGAGAAGACAGGCAGATAGAGACGGCTCCCCTGGGCAATGACCTTGGTATCCATATTTCCTCCATGGGGCCCGGGAGTTCCGCAGGGAACACTGCTTTCCGCCGGAGCCACTCCTATCACCCCTATCATGGGCTTTACAAGCAGAGAGATCTTTTCGTTGAATATGATCTTTCCCTCTTTGATCTCCAAGACTTTGCAATATAACCCCTCAAGTCTGTCCCCCAAAACTCCAAAACCAAAACTCCAAAACCTTTCCCGGGGGCTACCACCCCCTTGTCGGCCACTTGAATTTTCTCCACGTGGATCTCCAGGGTGTCTCCGGGATGGGCCCCCTCGATGTAGACAGGTCCGGTGGCCGGATTTATCCGGCTCCAGTCTAGTTTTTCCAGTTTATCTGCCTCGCTCTGAATCTGATTAGAAAAGCAGTCCATGGTCTCCATCTCTATCGTGTCCCCGTCCCCAATCCTCAACACCGGCTCATTGTCCCTAGAAAAGGAAAAAATGTGAAAGCGGCTGGATAAAAAAACAGCCACGGAAAATCCCCCCGAAGATTAGATTTAAAGGAGGGCGATCCTTTTCAGAAAAATCGCCTCCCTTAATGTATCTTATAAAATTTTCTCCAGATCCCCTCCCGCTTCGACGAGCTTCCTGTAGGCGTCGGCCACTATCCTTCCCGCCCCTGTCCTGCCGGCCAGGTGATTGCGGATGGTGGTCTCGGCCCGGCTCAGCTCCTCGGCGATCTGGGCCACAGGGTATCCGGCCTTTTCCCGGGCCAGAGCTCCGGCAGCCACAATGAGGGCGTCCAACCAGGTGAGCTTTTCCCGGGTGGCTATGGTCTGTTGCATTACCTCTTTGTTTAAGAGGGCGGCCAGGATCAACCCCAGCTCCAAATTCCTTACGTCTTCCTTACCCACAGGTTTTAGGGGAACCAGTTGTTTGGCCTCCACAGCTTCATCCCTCCCATGTTATTATTTTTTCGGGGTACACCACTATCCCCTCGTCGGTGATTTCAAAGGGATGGCGGTGCATGTCGTGGGGTGTACCCCGCATTTTCCAGACTATTATGGAGCGGAAGAGCCTACCCTTGTACTCGTCCAGATCTAGACGTACTATGCCGTCCGCAGCGTGCTCCACCCCAGGGCCGCCAAAACCCCTTTCCGCAACCCCCACCTGGGATATCAGGAGCCCGGTTATGCCCTGCCCGGCCAGCATTCTTTTTAACTGCATCAAGATGGACCTGGCCATTATGGGCTTGGAGAGGTACAAGGTGGAGATGGAGTCGATGACCACCCTCTCTGCCTGTACTTCTTTGATGGCTGCCCTCACCACGTCCATGAACTCCCCTGTATCATCTATAGATCTCATCACAAATCTCTCCCTTTTGGCAAATTCTCCTATGCCTCCGGTAAAGGCGTCCACCAGGGCAAAGGAATTTTCCTCTTCATATTTTTTGACATCCCAACCGAAATTGAACATATGGCGCCGGATCTGGGCCGGATGCTCCTCCAAGGCCACCAAGACCCCCGGCTCCCCCCGGGTAAGGCCGTAGTAGAGGAACTGCTGCCCGAAAATGCTCTTGCCTGTCCCTGGGCCCCCAGATACCAGGACCAGGTTGCGGACGGGAATACCGTCATAGAGCAGTTCGTCAAATCCCGCGATCCCTGTTTTGACCCTTTCCACCAAGACAGCTCACCCCCTTGTTTCCCTTTTACAACGGCTGGTAGACCCCCCAGCGCCAGTCCTTCATCAGCAAAGGCCGCTCTTCCGGCCTCTGGACCCGGCTGGCCACCACCTCCCCTATAAAGATTACATGGTCGCCAGCGGGATGATGGGCAACCACCCTGCATTCTATGTTGGCGATGCAGTCGGCCAGCAGGGGGACCTTGATCTCTTGAGGGGGAACCACCTTCACATTCAAGGCCTTTACCTTATCCACTTCCCTACCGGAGCGCTCTCCACAGAACTGGGCTATTTCCGCTTGATCTGGGGCCAGGATGCTCACCGCAAACTCCCGGGTGGCCATCAAAGCCTGGTAAGTATACCTTTCCGGCGCCACCGACACCATGATGAGGGGCGGTTGAAAAGATACCTGGCTTACCCATGAAGCGGTCATGAGATTGTGCCGGCCTTCCTGATAAGTGCCTATCAGGGTTACCGGCCAAGGCAAATGGCGAAGGGCCTCTTTCATAATCCCTGCCTCCTTATTTAGGGATTTTGGTTAAACGGGCTATAAAGAACCCGTCAATGCCGTGGCGATGGGGGAGATATTGAACCCAACCCTGGCGAGCCTCTTCCAGTAGATCGGCCGGGAGGTTGGGCAACCCTTCCAGGGAGACCAAGGAAAACTCAGGGGAAGCTTTTAAAAAACGCTGTATAACCCCCTGATTTTCTTCCGGAGCCAGGGAACAAGTGCTGTAAACCATGAATCCCCCTTTCTTCAGGGCCCCTTTGGCCCCCATCAGGATGGAAAACTGCAACTCTGCCAGCTCCTGGGTGGTGGCCAGCTCCTTCCTCCAGCGGACATCGGGGCGGCGGCGCAGTATCCCCTGCCCAGAGCAAGGGGCATCCACCAGGAGGTAATCGGCCTTTTCCGGATAATGTTTCCCCAGTTCCCTGGCGTCCATAAGGAGAGGTTGGACGCTGTTTACGCCCAGCCGGATGCAGTTTTCCCTTATCAATTCCAAGCGGTGAAAATGGATATCGCAGGCCAGAATTGTACCTTCATCTCCCATCAGTTGGGCCATATGGGTAGATTTCCCCCCAGGGGCTGCACAGGCATCTATCACCACTGAGCCCGGTCTGGGCTTCAGGGCATGGGCCACCAACTGGGAACCCTCGTCCTGGACGTAGAACAAGCCCTGTTGAAAAGAGGGGCTATCCTGCAGGGGTCCCAAGCCTTCCACCACCAGGCCTTCAGGGGCGTATCGGGCCGGTTCCGCTCTGGCCCCTTCTTTTTCCAAAAGGGCTATTAGTTGGGATACAGACGTTTTTAAAATGTTGACCCGTATGACCATAGGGGCTGGCTGATTGTTGGCCTGGCAAAGGGCTTCCGTCTCTTGGAATCCAAAGAGGCTCAGCCATTTTTCCACCAACCAACGGGGATGGAAGTATTTTAAAGCCAAGTACCCGGCAGGATCCTCCTGGGGGTCAGGATAGAGCAGCCTCCCCTTGTCCCTATCCAGCTTTCTCAAGACAGCATTCACCAGGGAGGCCGTGCCCCTGTGTCCGTATTTTTTAGCCAGCTCCACACTTTCGTAGATGGCAGCCCAAGGGGGGATGCGGGGGATCAACATCAATTGGGCTGCCCCCAGCCGCAATATGCATCGTATCCGGGGCGGCAGGTTTTTTAAAGGGTATCTGGAGTACAGCTCCAGGGCCCAGTCCAAAGTACCCCAAGCCTTTATTGTGGTATAAGCCAGTTCGGTGGCCAGAGCCCTGTCCTCTTTGTTCAAAGTATGCCTGGCCAGCACTTCATCCAGGGCTATATTGGCGTAGGCCCCTTCCTCCATCACCCTATATATCACCTGTAAAGCTATCTCCCGGGCCGAAACTTTGGATTCAAAGCGCAAGGCGACAACCGTCCCTGATCATTTATCCCGAATGCACGAAGGTACGAGCAAAAGGGCTGGGATATTTACACACCTTTCCCGGCTCAGAGGTATATGGGGAAAGCCGTGGCCTGAAGCGTATTATAAAAATCTTTATGGCCAAGCCTCCCTCTGGGGAGAGACCGTGGGAAGCCGGCCCCCTATTTGGCTTTTAGCTTTAGCCGCCTCATCCTGGGGCATAAGGAAAAATCTGAGGGCCTCCTCCACCCGCTCCACATCAACTTGGGTGTTGAGGCAGGGCCCCTGGGGCCGTTCATTTATTATGCCTATCACCGGCAAAGGGTGAACGTTCTGGATGCCGCTGGTCAAGTCCCGCTCACAGGCAATGGCCACCACCCCTTTAGGACGATACTTTTTCACAAAATGGCGGGCTAAGGTACCCCCGGTGGCCACAGCCCAGCATATACCGTATTTTTCCGCCAATCCGTGCAGGCTGTGAATGGGGCATCGGCCACATCTTTTGCAGTTATTCACATCTATGGTGATCTTATGGGGACAGCCGCTCCACTGGAGACAGTGGGGGGCCAATAAAAGCACCTCAGAAGGGGAGAGTTTCACCTTCCGCAACCGCACTAATTGATTGTTCATCTCTATAAAAGAAGCCTTCACCTTCTCAGGGGCTATGCCCAACAGCTTGCCCCAGGCCAGGGCTAGAGGGAAAAGCCAGTTAACCGCCATGGTGCCCAGAAAGAGGAAAAAGGGCTGGCTCCTCCCTTGCCACAAGATCAACACCAGGCCTCCCAGACCTATAGCCAAGATCAAAAATAAAAAGCTCAAGATGGCCAGCCCCGCCATGAGCACCAACCTGTGAAACCAGCCGGGAGGGGAGACCAGGAGGTAATAGCTCCCCGCCAGCAGGCCTATAAGGAAGAGAAGGCTTAAGCCCATAAGCCCTATGAATATCCTCTTTTTTGTCCTCACAGGAGCCGTTCCCCCTCTTTAAAGGGGTGTCCCCGGGTATAGTCTTTTGCCCGCATTCTCTTTTTACCCTCGGGCTGGACTTCCAGGATCAGCAGCTGTCCCGAGCCCGCCTGCACCACAAACCCTTCGGGAGTCTCCTTTAATACTTCCCCTGGGCATCCCCTTTTTCCTTCTTCCCATAACTGGGATTTAAAAATTTTCAGACGCCTCCCCTGCCTTATGGCATAGGCCCCAGGTTGGGGAGAAAGGGCCCTTATCTGATTATGGATTTCCCAGGCTGACCTATGCCAATCTATCCTCTCATCTTCAGGGGTAAGGGGAGGAGCATAGGTGGCCCGGCTCTCCTCCTGGGGAATCCGGGGGGCTCGCCCCTCCCGCACCAGTTCCAGGGTTTTGAGCAGCAGGTCTGCTCCCAGAAGGGCCAGCCTTTCCTGCAGCTCCCCTGCAGTGATGTCTTCAGGTATATCTGCCCTCTCCTGCAGGATTATATCGCCGGCATCCAGCCTCTCCTCCATCCAGAAAGTGGTAACTCCCGTCTCCTTTTCCCCGGCCATAAGGGCCCTCTGGATGGGGGCCGCGCCTCTATACTTTGGTAAAAGCGAAGGGTGAAGGTTTATGCACCCCTTCAAGGGAAGGCGCAGCACCTCCGGGGGCAATATCTTGCCGTAAGCCACCACCACCATAAGCTCAGGCCTTTTTTCTTCGAGCCATTGGAGAAAACCGGGATCCTTGAGGGAATGGGGCTGGACGAGGGGCAAGCCCAACCTGAGGGCCTTTTCCTTTACCGGGGAAGGCTGGGGTGTTTTGGCCCTTCCCCTAGGGCGATCGGGCTGGGTGACCACCCCTGCTATCTCGTATCCTTCCCTGTAAAGGCCGTTTAAAGAAGGGAAGGCAAATTCGGGAGTGCCCAAGAACACTATCCTCATTTAGCTCCCCTCGTCCGGCCGCCTTCCTCCACCCGGAAGAGCTTCAAGGCCCTATCTATGAAGAGGACCCCATCCAGGTGATCTATTTCGTGCTGGAGGGCCCGGGCCAGGAAGCCTTCTGCTTCTAGAATCCTTTCCCTCCCCCCCCTGTCGGAGAAGCGCACTTTTACCCAGGAGTATCTGGGCACCTCTCCCCATATCCCGGGCAGGCTCAGGCAACCTTCCCTGTCTATCTCCTGGCCCTTGGCCTCCACGATTTCAGGGTTTATGAGCTCTATCAAGCCTTCCCCTATATCCACCACCGCCACCCTCTTTAAAATACCCACCTGGGGTGCGGCCAGGCCTACCCCGGGAGCAGCATACATGGTTTCGGCCATATCCTCTAATAGTTTTAGAATCTTGGGTCCGATGTTTTTTACCGGCTGACATTTTTCCCTCAGAAGGGGGGAGGGGAAGAGCACTATATTCCTTTTTGCCATTCTTTTCCTCCTCACCAGGGATTTACAGGTCCCACGTCTATTATAACATTGACGCCTTCCTGGCGGCCTAAAAGCTGGAGGACTTCCTTCACTTTTTCCCGATGACCTTCCCAGGAAGGCAATTTAAGGGTCAACTGCCAGCGATAGTTGGATTTCAACCGCCAGGGATAGGCAGGAGCAGGCCCCAGGACCTCCCCTTCGGATAATCCTTCCTTTAGGAGGCGGGCCGCCTCCTGGGCTACCTCCAACACCTTGGAGTCTTCCCTGCCCGTAAAGCCTATCCTCACCAGCTTGCAGAAAGGGGGGTAACAGAGACGGCGCCTTATCTTTATTTCCTCCTGGTAAAATCTATAATAATCCTGGGTTATAGCCAAAGCGATGGCTGGATCCCAGGGGTTGTGGGTCTGGACGAGAACCTTACCCGAGATCTCCCTGCGGCCTGCCCGGCCGGCCACCTGGGTTAAAATCTGAAAGGTGCGTTCCCGGGAGCGGAAATCGGGTTGATATAAGGAGAGGTCGGCGTTGATAATCCCCACCACCTTCACTCCAGGAAAATCCAGGCCCTTGGCCACCAGCTGGGTGCCTATCAGTATATCCGCCTGGCCCTGGAGAAAAGCGGAGTATATTTCCTGCCATTCCCCTTTCCTGGAGGTGGTGTCCTTATCAGCCCTGAGGATCCGAGCTTGGGGCCAGAGGGATTTGACCTCTTCCTCCAACCGCTGGGTCCCGGCTCCCACCTTTAAAACCTTTCCCCCGCACCGGGGGCACCTGTCCTCTGCCCTCCTGGCATAACCGCAGTAGTGGCAGCGCAGCCAGCCATCGCCGTGATAGGTGAGGGCTACAGAGCAATGATCGCACAGGGGCACGTAACCGCAGAAGCGGCACACCAGATAGGGGGCATACCCGCGGCGATTCAAAAAGAGGATGGCCTGGCGGCCTTCCGCCAAGGCCACCTCTATCTCCTTCCGCAGGGCGCGGCTCAAAAGGCCGTAATGCCCCTGGGCAAATTCCTGCCGGAGATCCACCACCTCCACCTGGGGCAGGCTCAGTCCTCCGAAACGCTGGGGCAATTCCAGCAGGGTTAGAAGTCCCCTCTGGGCCAAATAAAAAATCTCGGTGCTGGGGGTGGCGCTTCCGAATACCACCGTCGCCTTTTCCAACTGCCCCCTCTTTATGGCCACCTCCCGGGCGTCATAACGGGGGGTATGGTCCTGCTTATAACTGGAAACATGTTCCTCGTCCACAATGATGAGGCCCAACCGGGGTAAAGGGGTGAAGAGGGCTGCCCTGGTACCCACCACGATCCCTACCTCCCCCCAGCGGGCCCTCTCCCAGGCCCGAACCCGTTCTCCCGAAGGCAGATCCCCGTGGATTATCTCTGTGGGGACATCCAGCCTCTCCTGCAGCCGCCGCAAGGTCTGGGGGATAAGGGCTCTTTCGGGCACCAGATACAACACCTGGTAACCCCGGGAGATGGCCTGAGCAGCGCAGTAAAGATAGACCTCTGTCTTGCCGCTGCCGGTTACCCCGTATAAAAGGAAAACTCCCCCCCGCCCCAGATAACGCAGAATCTTTTCCGCCGCCCCGGCCTGAAAGCCATCCAACTGGATGTCTTCAGCCTTACCCCCAGGGTTCTCAGGAGGAAAGGGCTTTATCTCCACCAAGCCCAAAGATTCAAGCCGTTTCAGGGCCTGAGAACCCCCTTGGGAAGCCAGAACTGATCTGGGCTGGGGCCCTTTTTCCAAAATTTCCTTCAATATTCGGGCCTGCCGGGGCGCCCTCTTTTTTATTTTCTCCAGAAGGGCTTCCCCTTCCCCGGTAGGATACACCCATTCCTGCAACGGGGCCTTGAAGGGAGGGAGCCACTGCCATTCTTTCCTGGCTATATGGTGACTTTCCAGGAAATCCAGAGCCTTTAGGCCTTCCCGGGCCGGAGCCTTTCTCTTTAATTCCTTTTCCTTGACCCTCCCCTGAGAACTCAAGTACTCCAACATTTTCAGGCTCTCAGGAAAGAGGCTGGCTGCCGTCTCCAGCGCTGCCCTGGTCTCCGCCGGGTCTGAAGGAAGCCAGCACCAGAGGGTCTCCCAGTTTTCCCCCAGGCCAGGAGGTAGAAAGGCATCCAGCACCAGGGGGAGGGGGCAGCAATACCTCTCTGCCATGAAGAGGGCCAGGTCCAGAAGGGGAGGATAGAGCATTCCCTTCTTTAAGATATCCCGAAGGGGCTTTATGCCCTCTATCCCTTCCCGGGGTTCTCCCGGCACCACCACACCTGTGGCCCATCCCTTGCCCAAGGGGATGGCCACCAGGTCCCCGGGTTCCACCTCCTTCTCAGGGGGCACCCTATATACCAACACCCCTGCTTCTGGGGACCAGGAGGCAGCATATAGGGCCCGGTTACGCCAAGGGGTCGAGTTGACAGCTACTTTTACCAGAATTCTGCCCCGACCCCCTTTCCCTTGCTTTGCCCCTATTATATCAAAAAACTCCTGCCCCTGGTATTGTAGAGGGAAGAGTAAAAGTAATAATAAAATGATGAGGGATATTTATTTTCAGAAAGGGGCCAAATCATGCCTAAAAAAGTTATCATCATGGGAGCAGCGGGAAGGGATTTCCACAACTTCAACACCTATTTCCGGGATAACCCTGCCTACCAGGTGGTGGCCTTCACCGCCACCCAGATACCCAACATAGAAGGACGCCGTTACCCCCCTGAGCTGGCGGGAAGCCTCTATCCCCAGGGCATACCCATATACGGGGAAGAAGAGCTCCCCCACCTGGTGGAATCCCATCAGGTGGACGAAGTGGTCTTCGCCTATTCCGACGTCTCCCACCAGTACGTTATGCACAAGGCTTCCCAAGTGCTGGCTTTGGGCGCAGATTTTCGCCTTATGGGGCCCAAGTTCACCATGCTCAAGAGCCAGAAACCGGTGGTGGCTGTATGCGCCGTTCGCACCGGATCAGGTAAGAGCCAGACCACCCGGCACGTGTGCCGTATTCTGAAGGATATGGGAAAGAAAGTGGTGGTGGTGCGCCATCCCATGCCCTATGGAGACCTGGCTGCCCAGGCAGTCCAGCGTTTCGCCAGTTTTGAGGATCTGGAAGCCCACAGGTGCACCATAGAAGAAAGGGAGGAATATGAACCCCACCTGGAGCAAGGCTTTGTGGTATACGCGGGGGTAGATTATCAGCGCATACTGGAAAAGGCGGAGCAGGAAGGGGACGTGGTGGTTTGGGACGGAGGTAATAACGACCTTCCCTTCTTCACCCCGGACCTGCACATCGTGGTGGTGGACCCCCACCGCCCTGGCCACGAAATAGCTTATCACCCCGGCGAAACCAACCTCCGGATGGCCCAGGTGGTGGTGATAAATAAAGTTGAGACCGCCCACCCTGAAAACATAGAGAAGGTGAGGCAGAATGTAGCAGCCTATAACCCCCAAGCGGTGATAGTGGAGGCCGCCTCGCCCTTTTTCATAGAGAAACCGGAGGAGATAAGGGGCAAAAGGGTCCTGGTTATCGAGGACGGGCCCACTTTAACCCATGGGGAAATGCCCTACGGCGCGGGAGTTACAGCAGCCCGGCGCTTTGGAGCCGGGGAGATAATAGATCCCCGTCCCTATGCGGTGGGCTCCATAAGGGAGGCCTACGAAAAGTATCCCCACATGGGGGCCCTGCTGCCGGCCATGGGCTATAGTCCCAGACAGATACAGGAGCTGAAGGAAACCATAAACAACACCCCCTGCGACCTGGTTTTGGCCGCCACCCCTGTCAATCTGGAGAGGATTCTAAAGGTGCGCTGTCCGGTGAAGAGGGTGCGCTATGAGCTCCAGGTCATAGGCCATCCCACCCTGGAGGAGATAATAAGGCAGCGGTTGGCTTAACCTCTCCTCAAGCTTCTTAACCTCTCCATCCTGGCCTGAAGCAATTTTTCTCCAAAGAGGGGTCCTGGGGGAGCCTCTATGTCCTTACCGGTAAGGGCTAGGACCTCCCGGGACCATCTTTTCAGCTTATCCTTAAGGGCCAGCAGGGAAGGGTCTCCGGTGGCCAGGCTCAGGGCCTGCAGCAAGATGCTGGCCGCCTCCATCCCTGAAGGTATCTTGGCCAGATTTTGCAAGAGGATGACCCCTTGCCTTTCGGGCAATACCTCTAACTTCAGCACCCGGGGCAATTCTTGGGCCATAGCCTTTCCCAGTGAAGAGAAACGGCGGGGGAGACGCAGGCGTTGGCTCAGGGAAGCCCCCCCGTCCTCCAGGGCGTGGACCAGGGCAGCGAACCGCAGGGGCCCCTCCGGGGTTAAAAAGGCCACTCTGTCCAAAAGGTCTAAAGTATACACGAGGGCGCTATCCCAACCGGGAAAGGGAGGGGGGAGTTCTCCCAAAGCCGTCAATTCGGGAAAATGGACATCCATAACCCCCGCTAAGCCCAGGACCTGAAAAAATCGGGAAGGCTGAGGAGAGACCAGGGCTTTTTTGAGTTCTTCCCCCACCCTTTCAGGGGAAAGGTAGGGCAACTCCCCCTTCAGTTCCCCCATGAGCTTCAGGGTAGAAGGATCCACCCGGAAGCCCAGATGGGCGGCCAGGCGGGCGGTGCGGTAAACCCGGAGGGGATCTTCTGCGAAGGCTGGAGAGACCGCCCGCAGGATCCCCCGCCTGAGATCTTCCAGCCCTCC
>DRZV01000060.1 GCA_011375465.1 Neomoorella mulderi | reverse complement strand
TTTTCCGGGGCCACCAGGGGGGCAGCCATAGGCCATGTTTCCCCTGAAGCCGCCGTCGGAGGTCCCATAGCCCTGGTGGAGGAGGGGGACCTTATCCAGATAGACATTGCCTCAGGTTCCCTGGAACTGCTGGTGAGCGAGGAAGAGCTGAAGGGGAGAAGGGCCAGGTGGCAGGCGCCACCCCCTAAGGTCTCCACCGGTTACCTGGCCCGTTACGCCAAGATGGTGGGATCCGCTGCCCAAGGAGCAGTCCTTCAGTGGGAAGGGGTGGTCACAAGTTGGGGGTAATATGGAAAGGGAAAAAATAACAGGAGCCGAGATAATAGTCAAGGCCTTACAGGCCGAAGGGGTGGAAGTGGTCTTCGGCATCCCCGGGGGAGCGGTTTTGCCCTTATATCACGAACTGGCCGTCTCCCCCATCAGACATATCTTGACCCGGCATGAACAGGGAGCAGCCCATGCGGCCGATGGATACGCCAGGGCCAGTGGCAAAGCCGGGGTATGCATAGCCACCTCGGGTCCAGGGGCCACTAACCTGGTTACAGGTATCGCCACGGCCTATATGGATTCCGTGCCCCTGGTGGCCATAACCGGGCAGGTGCCCACCGGCCTGATAGGCAAGGACGCCTTCCAGGAGGCCGACATCACGGGAATAACCATGCCCATCACCAAGGCCAATTATTTAGTAACCCACGTAAAGGATTTGGCTCCCGTCATCCGTGAGGCCTTCTATGTGGCCACCACCGGGCGTCCCGGTCCTGTACTCATAGATATTCCCAGGGATATAACCACCCAGAGAACGGCGTTCCAGTATCCTCCCAAACTGCGGCTGCGGGGTTACCGGTCTAAGATAGCCCCCCATCCCCTTCAGGTGGCCCAGGCAGCGGCTGCCATATTGGAAAGCGAAAGGCCCCTTTTATTTATAGGCGGCGGGGTTATCGCCTCCGGAGCCCACGAAAAGGTGAGGGAACTGGCGGAATTGCAAGACATACCGGTGGTCATAAGCCTCATGGGCAAGGGCGGATTTCCCGAAAACCACCCCCTCTTTGTGGGCATGGTGGGTATGCACGGTACGGTGGCAGCCAACTATGCGGTGAGCGAGGCGGACCTCTTGATCGGAGTGGGGGTGCGTTTTGATGACAGGGCCACGGGCAAAGTGGACACCTTTGCTCCTAAGGCTAAAATAATCCACATAGATATAGACGCGGCAGAAATAGGCAAAATCATAAACCCCCACATACCCATCGTGGCGGACGCCCGGGAGGCCCTGGAAGCCCTCTTAGCTGAGCTGGGTTCCAGCAAAAAGGAACGCCCCCTCTGGAGGGAGATCATAGAAAAGTGGCAGGAGGATTATCCTCTGGGTTATGAGAAAAAGGGTTTGAAGCCCCAGTACGTGATAGAGCAGTTGAATCAGCTGACCGGGGGAAAGGCCATAGTGGCCACCGATGTGGGGCAGCACCAGATGTGGGCGGCCCAATACTACCGGGTGGAGGAGCCCCGCTCCTTCCTGACCTCTGGAGGCCTGGGTACCATGGGGTTTGGCTTACCCGCGGCCATAGGGGCAGCCATGGCCAGGCCGGGTAAGACGGTGGTCCTCATTTCGGGGGACGGAAGCTTCCAGATGAATATCCAAGAGCTGGCTACCCTGAGCCACTACCGTTTACCGGTAAAGATCCTGATAATAAACAACGGTTTCCTGGGCATGGTGAGGCAGTGGCAGGAGCTCTTTTACGAGAGGAGGTACGCCTATACCCAGCTGGTCAATCCCAATTTCTCCAAGGTGGCAGAGGCCTACGGGATTCCGGGCAGACAGGTCTTTACCCCTGAAGAGGTGGTGCCTGCTCTGGAAGAGGCCCTATCCGCCGACGGCCCTTTTCTCCTGGATTTTTTAGTGGAGCCGGAAGAAAACGTCCTGCCCATGGTACCGCCGGGACAGGCCATCAGCAAGATGCTTACAAGGGGCGAAGGATCATGAAGAGGACCTTATCCGTTCTGGTGGAAAACCGTCCCGGGGTTTTAGCCCGGGTGGCCAGCCTCTTCAGGCGGAGGGGTTATAACATCGATAGCCTGGCGGTGGGCCGTACGGAAAACGATTCCATATCCCGGATGACCATAGTGGTGGATGTGGAAGAGCAGGTGGCGGAGCAGGTCACCAAACAGCTCCATAAGCTTATAGAAGTGATAAAGGTTAGCGATATCACTGAAGAACCCCATGTGGGCAGGGAGCTGATTCTCATAAAGGTGAAGGCTGAGCCTGCTCAGCGCAGCGAGATAATCCAGATAGCGGATATCTTCCGAGCCCGCATAGTGGATATAGCCCGCAACAGCCTGATCATAGAGGCCACCGGAGACAGCGATAAAATTGAAGCCCTGCAAAATGCTTTAAGGCCTTTCGGTATCAAAGAGGTGGTACGCACAGGCAAGGTGGCCCTCCTTAGGGGGAGCAAGGGAGAGGGATAGAAGTTGTATATCTTCGGGGGAGGGGAGCTGAAGGGTGCCTGTACCCCTGGGGTGATAAAATTCCCTCAACCCCAGGAGGCCCTTTACGCCGCCTGCGCCTATGCCTGGGTGGGGAGCTCCCCTGGGGTTTGCTGGATCTCACCGGAAGGCCCCCTCACCGCCCTCCGCCGGGGGCTCCTTTGGGCTTTAGACTGGGGCATAGGCATTATATGTTTCCTGCCCTCGCAAAAGGAAGAGATGCCGGCTAAAGCCCAGTTCTCCTGGGAAGGGCGTGTATCTCTGTCCTCCCTTCTTCAGGAGGCCCACAGGGCTTCCATGGAGGGCCGCCCTGGCCCTGCCTGCGTGTATTTTAAAAGGGAGCCGGAATTGCAGGCCGTCCTGGAGCATCTAAAGGGGATACGCCGGAGACCCAAGGTACCGCCGAGGGATTCCCCCCCGTTTGATCTATTGAAGATTATAGAGGATCTCCAACGGCCCCTCTTGCTGGTGGCTGAAGGGATAGGGGACAGGGAGGAGGCCCGTCTTTTCAGGTTAGGGGCGGAAGCGCTGGGGATCCCTGTGCTCAGCACCCTACCGGGGCTGGGGGTTTTCCCTGAAGACCATCCCCTTTACTTGGGTCTAGTAGGCCCCTGGGGTCACCCCTGTGCCCTCAAGGCTTTGGAAGAGAGTGAAGCCCTTTTCGTATGGGGAGGAAATCCAAAAATCTGGAGGGAGGTTAAAGCCCTCCTGCCCCCGGGGGCGGACCTGATCCCCCTCCTCCCTCCAGGCCAGAAGGGAGAAGGGCAGGTCATATCTTTGGGGAGCTGGAGGCCCCTTTTGGAGCTGGTGGCCAAGAGGTCCGAGGCCTTCTCCTTTTCCCCTTGGAGGGAGAGGATAAAGCATTGGCGTAACAATTGCCCGCTGACTTATGACCAGGGCCTTCCCTGGTTGGTGGAACGCTTAGGGGAAATAACCAGGGGAAAGGCTGTCCTGGTGGCTGAAGGGGAGATCCTTTCTGCTGCCCTCCATTACGGCTACACCGAGCCCCGCGGATGCCTTCTGCCCGCAGGATATGCCCTTACCGGTTTCGCCTTCCCCGCAGCGCTAGGGGCAGCTCTGGCCGCCCGCTCCCGCCAGATCTGGGTTTTGACCCAAGGGGGCTGTAGACAGGATATTCTAAAGATGGCCCGCCAGCTGGGCCTTCCCCTCAAGGTGCTGCTTCTGTCCCAGGAGGCTGGAGTTGAGGGGGAAGAGGGCGTGGCAGCCCTGATCAAAGCTTTTGTCAGCCAGGAGCTGTTTTTGATACAATGTAAATACAATAATCAAAGTACCCTTCTAGGAAGGAAGGCTGAGGAACCTTGAGGAGGATATACGTTTTCGACACCACCTTGAGGGATGGGGAGCAATCCCCAGGGGTCAGCCTCAACGTGGAGGAGAAGCTGGAGATAGCCCGGCAGCTGGCCCGCCTGAGGGTAGACGTGATAGAGGCGGGTTTCCCCATAGCTTCTCCCGGGGACTTCGAAGCGGTCAGGGCTATTGCCCGGGAGATCAGGGGGCCGGTGATCGCCGGTTTGGCCAGGATCAAGGAGCGGGATATAGACAGGGCCTGGGAGGCCCTGAAGGAGGCGGAAAGCCCCCGCATCCACGTATTCATCGCCACTTCGGATATCCATTTAAAGCATAAGCTGAGGATGACCAGGGAAGAGGTCCTGGAAGCTGTAGCCTGGGGAGTAGCTCGGGCGAAAAAATACTGCTCCGACGTGGAGTTTTCCCCTGAGGACGCCTTCCGCAGCGATATGGATTTCCTGTGCCGGGTATTGGAGGTGGCCATAGGGGCAGGAGCTACAGTGGTCAACGTACCGGATACGGTGGGATACGCCACGCCGGGAGAGTTCGGGCGCTTTATAGCCACCCTTCGGGAGCGGGTTGCGGGTATAGAAAAAGTCCGGCTGAGCGTTCACTGCCACAATGACCTGGGTCTGGCCCTGGCCAATTCCCTGGCGGCCATAGAAAACGGGGCTGAGCAGGTGGAGGCCACCGTAAACGGCATCGGGGAGAGGGCTGGCAATACCCCCCTGGAAGAGCTGGTCATGGTCCTCTATACCAGGAAGGATTACTATGGCTGCTATACCAATATAGTCACCGAGGAGATCTACCGCACCAGCAGGCTGGTGGAGAGGTTAACGGGCATGCCGGTTCAATATAACAAGGCTATAGTGGTCAAGAACGCCTTTCTCCACGAATCGGGCATCCACCAGGATGGGGTGTTAAAGGAGAGGAGCACCTATGAGATCATCAACCCTGCGGTCATAGGTCTGGTCCAGAGCAATATAGTTCTGGGCAAGCATTCTGGACGCCATGCCTTGAAGAAACGCCTGGAGGAACTGGGATTCAAGCTCAGCGAGGCTGAACTGGACAAAGCATTCCATAGATTCAAAGAACTGGCAGATCGCAAAAAGGAGATCACCGATCGGGACCTGGAAGCTATAGTGGAGCACGAAGTGAAACAGGTGCCGGAGAAGTTCGCGCTGGACTATCTCCATATATTCACCGGCAATCGCATAGTGCCCACAGCCACGGTGGGCATCAGGATAAACGGCCTTTTAAAGGAAGAGGCTGCCTGCGGTAAAGGCCCTGTGGATGCGGTATTCAAGGCCATAGACAAAGTGACGGGAATACCGGTGGTGCTGCAATCCTATCACGTGGGAGCTGTGACCGGGGGCAAGGACGCGGTGGGAGAAGTTACGGTGAAGGTGGAGTACGGCGGCAAGGTCTTCATAGGCCGGGGTATAAGCGTGGACGTGATGGAGGCCAGCGCCCGGGCTTACCTCAACGCCATAAACAAGCTGGTGTACGAGATGGAGCTGGTTCCCCCAGATGAGAGGGATTCGGCCCAGGAACTCTCCACAGGAGGCGACTGATCAATGGGCATGACCATGACGGAAAAGATCCTGGCCCATCATGCGGGGCTTTCCAGGGTGGAGCCAGGGCAGCTCATCAATGCCAGGATAGACATGGCTTTGGCCAACGATATAACCGGCCCCCTTGCCATAGAAGAATTCAGAAAGCTGGGCCTAAAGAAGGTGTTCGACAGGGAAAGGATAGCCCTGGTCCCTGACCATTTCACCCCTGCTAAGGATATAAAATCAGCGGAACAGGTGAAGATCTTAAGGGAATTTGCCCGGGAGCAGGATCTTCCCTATTATTTTGAAATAGGCAGGATGGGGGTGGAACACTGCCTGCTGCCGGAAGAGGGCCTGGTGGGGCCAGGTGATCTGGTGATAGGGGCCGATTCCCACACTTGCACCTATGGCGCCCTGGGGGCCTTCGCCACCGGGGTGGGCTCCACCGACCTGGCAGCGGCCATGGCCACCGGGGAGTGCTGGTTTAAGGTGCCCTCCACCCTCCTCCTCCGCTATCGAGGCCAGCTGCAACCTTGGGTAGGGGGGAAGGACCTCATCCTCTATACCATAGGGCTTATAGGGGTGGACGGGGCCCGCTACATGGCCATGGAGTTCACCGGTGAGACCCTGGGGCAGCTTTCCATGGACGGGCGTTTCACCATGGCCAATATGGCCATAGAGGCTGGCGCCAAGAACGGCATCTTCCCTGTGGACCAGAAAACCCTGGAGTACATCTCCGGCAGGTTAAAGCGTAGCTATAGGGTTTTTGCCAGCGATCCCGATGCCCGCTACGCCCAGATCATCGACATAGACGCCTCCCGGGTGGAACCCCAGGTGGCCTTTCCCTATTCACCGGGGAACGCCCGGAGCGTCCGGGAGATAGGGGAGATAAAAATAGATCAGGTGGTCATCGGCAGCTGCACCAACGGGCGCATAGAAGATCTCAGGATAGCTGCCCAGATACTCCGGGGCAAGAGGGTCCATCGGGAAGTGAGGCTCATAATCATACCCTGTTCCCAGAAGGTTTATGCCCAAGCCCTAAAAGAGGGGCTGCTGGAGATATTCCTGGAAGCGGGGGCAGCGGTGTCCACCCCCACCTGTGGCCCTTGCCTGGGAGGCCATATGGGCATACTGGCCCGGGGGGAACGGGCTGTGGCCACCACCAACAGGAACTTCGTAGGCCGCATGGGACATCCTGAAAGCGAGGTCTATCTGGCAGGTCCGGCAGTGGCTGCTGCCAGCGCTATAAAAGGCCGTATAGCTACTCCTGAAGAGGTTCTATAAAAATCAATTTAAGGATTGGGGATAGAGAATGAGAATAAGAGGAAGATGTCATATCTTCGGCAATGACGTAGATACCGATGCCATAATTCCTGCCCGCTACTTGAATACTTTCGACCCCAAGGAACTGGCCCGCCATGTGATGGAGGACGCCGATCCCGCCTTCCCTTCCCGGGTACAGCCAGGGGACATAATAGTGGCGGGGAAAAATTTCGGTTGCGGCAGTTCCCGGGAGCACGCCCCTTTGGCTATAAAGGCTGCCGGCATAGGGGCAGTGATAGCCTCTTCCTTTGCCCGTATATTCTACCGAAACGCCATCAACATCGGGCTCCCCATCTTCGAATCCCCTGAGGCAGCCCAGGGCATCTCTCCGGGAGATGAGGTGGAAATTCGCCCGGAAGAAGGGATAATATATAATCTCACCAAGGGGGAGAGCTACAAATTCACCCCTGTTCCCCCTTTCATGCAGGAGATCATCGACGCCGGAGGACTTTTATCCTATGTAGCAAAGAAGGTGAAGGGAGAGCATGTATAAGATAGCTGTCCTTCCTGGGGACGGTATAGGCCCGGAAATAGTGCCAGAAGCGGTAAAAGTGTTGGAACTGGTATCCCAAAAATCAGGGATAAAATTCCTCTTTCAAGAGGCCCTGGTAGGGGGGGCAGCCATAGACGCCTGTGGCCAGGCCCTGCCCCCTGAAACCCTTCAGCTCTGCCTGGAGAGCCATGCGGTGCTCCTGGGATCCATAGGGGGGCCTCAATGGGATAATCTGCCCCATGAGCAAAGGCCAGAAACTGCCGCTCTGCTGCCCTTGCGCAAGCAACTGGGGCTTTACGCCAATCTGCGTCCGGTCCGGGTTTACGACGCCTTGATAGACGCTTCCCCCCTCAAGAGGGAGGTGGTGGCGGGCACCGATTTTGTGATAGTGAGGGAATTGACCGGGGGCCTCTATTTCGGGCCCCAGAAGAGGGAGAAGACCCCTTCAGGGGAGAGGGCTTATGACACCATGCTCTACACCAAAGAAGAGATAGAACGCATAGTCCATCTGGCCTTCAAGGTGGCCAGGGGGAGGCGCCGGCGGCTCACCAGCGTGGATAAGGCCAATGTGCTGGTAAGTTCCCGCCTCTGGCGGGAAACGGTGGAGGAATTGAAAACCCTCTACCCTGAAGTGGAAGTGGAACATATGTACGTGGACAACTGCGCCATGCAACTGGTGAGGAGGCCGGCCCACTTCGACGTCCTGGTTACAGAGAACACCTTTGGCGATATCTTGAGCGATCTGGCAGCGGTCCTGAGCGGCTCCATAGGGATGCTGCCCTCTGCCAGCCTGGGGGGCAAAACCGCCCTCTATGAGCCCATCCATGGCTCTGCGCCGGATATAGCTGGCCAGGATAAAGCCAATCCCCTGGCCACCATCCTTTCCGCCGCCATGATGCTGAGATACTCCTTTGGTATGGAGAGGGCTGGCGAGGTGGTGGAAGAGGCGGTATTGAGGGTCCTGGATAAGGGCTACCGTACCCCTGATATCGCTGCTCCCGGCACCACAGTGGTGGGCACCAGGAAGATGGGGGAGCTGGTGAGGGAGGAGTTGGATAGGATATGGGCTTAAAAAAAATTTTCATTTATGATACCACCCTCCGGGACGGATGCCAGGGAGAGGGCATCAGCCTTTCTGTGGAGGATAAGCTGAGGGTTGCCGAACTGCTGGACCACCTGGGGGTGGATTATGTGGAAGGGGGATGGCCCTGGGCCAACCCCAAGGATATGGAGTTCTTTTTGAAAGGCTCCAAGATGAAATTCAAAACGGCTAGACTTGCGGCCTTTGGTCGGACCAGGAAGGCCGAGGTGAGGCCGGAGGAGGACGAAAACCTTCAGGCCATCTTGCAGTCGGGAGTTAAGGTGGCTACCATTTTTGGGAAGACATGGGATCTACATGTGGAAAGGGCCCTGAACACCACCTTGGAGGAAAATTTGAACATGATAAGGGAGTCGGTGGCTTTTTTAAAAGGGGTGGGCCTGGAGGTGATATACGACGCTGAGCACTTCTTCGATGGGTTTAAGGCCAATCCCGGCTATGCCCTTGAAACCTTGAAGGCGGCTGCCCAGGCAGGGGCAGATTGGATAGTGCTGTGCGACACCAACGGCGGTAGCCTGCCCCAGGAAATACGGGCTGCGGTGGAAGAGGTAAAGCGAAAGGTGGATGTCCCCTTGGGAATCCACGCCCATAACGACGGTGAGCTGGCGGTGGCCAATAGCCTGGCTGCGGTGGAGGCGGGGTGCCTTCAGGTGCAGGGCACCATAAACGGTTTTGGCGAGCGTTGCGGCAATGCCAATTTATGTTCGGTCATACCTAACCTGGAACTGAAAATGGGTTACACCTGCCTGCCTCCCGGCCACCTCAAGATGCTCACCTCCATTTCCCGCACGGTTTATGAGATAGCCAACATGGTGCCGGCAAACAATCAGCCCTATGTGGGTTACAGCGCCTTCGCCCACAAGGGCGGGGTTCACGTGAGCGCGGTGCTAAAAGATCCCCGGACTTACGAGCACATAGATCCTTCCTGGGTGGGAAACGAGAGACGGGTTTTGGTCTCAGAGCAGGCCGGGGTGAGCAATCTCCGTTATAAGGCCAAAGATTTGGAGCTCCGGCTCACCCCGGAGGAGGAGAGGGACTTAATAGCCAGGATAAAAGAGATGGAGTATCAGGGCTATCACTTTGAAGGGGCTGAGGCCTCCCTGGAGCTCTTTTTACGCCGTAAGCTGGGTCTGTACCGCCGTCCTTTTGAGATAGAGTATGTCAAGACCCTGGTGGAGAAGAGGCCGGGGGACCGAGCCTACGCTGAGGCCATAGTCAAGCTCAGGGTGGGTAAGGAGGTCATCCACACCGCGGCCGAGGGCAACGGCCCGGTGAATGCCATGGACAACGCCTTGAGAAAGGCCTTGGAAGGATCCTTCCCGGTGATAAAAAATATACGCCTTACAGACTACAAGGTGAGGGTGCTGGACGGCAAAGACGGCACTGGAGCCAAAGTCAGGGTCCTCATAGAAACCCGGGACGGCACCCGCTCCTGGCATACCGTGGGGGTTTCCACCAATATAATAGAGGCCAGCTGGGAAGCCCTGCTGGACAGCATAGATTATGCCCTCTGGCTGGAGGCCAAGGGGATAGAATCCCCTGCCCGCTCTACTTAGCTGGGGAGGCGTACTGCCATCGGGGAGGGGAAGCGGCGGGGAGCTGCAGGCTCTCCTCCTTTTTTATTACCGGGTGTATATTGAATAGGTTGGCCAGATTGTCCAGCACGCCTCCGGTAAAGGTCAGGCCCTTCTCCAGGGTGTGGGGATCGCCGATGGCCTTGATGACTACCGGGTAAAGGAGTTTCTGCTGATTCACCGTGAGGTAGAGCCTGTTGCCCTCCTCCCTTCGGCCTATAGAAGAATAAAAATTTATCCGATGTTCGTTTACAGCCACGGCTTCAGCTCCTGAGGCCCACAGCTCGTTTATGATATCCACCAGGTCTTCAGCCAGAAGGGGAGCTTCTCCGGTTATGGTGACGGTTATCCCCGGTCCCTTGACCGGCACCACCCCCAGGTTCATCTCCAGCCGGCCCAGCTCTTTTTCCATGGCCCTTTCAGCTTCCGGGGAGGCTTCGGCCTCCTGGGCCACCACGGAGAGCTGCTGCTGCAGTTTGGCTATCTCCTCCTGGAGCTGATTGCGTTTGTCGTTCAGATTCCTCCACATGATCACCAGATCTTCGGTTTTCTGGGCCTCCAACGAGCTGGCCAGGAGCTTCTGGGTGCGGAACTGTAAGGACAGCAATAAGCCCAAGATGAACAGGACCAGGGTCAGGGTCAGCATGATCTTGTTGTTCAAAGCCATCTCCTCCTAGATTCTCCGCATATGTTCTGCGGGAAGGCTGCCCTTGTAAGCGGGCAGTGTCAGATTGTTGCTCTTGGTCACCTTTACGGGAAAGCCCCGGTTCTTCAATAAGGTAAAATCTATGGAACTCTGGACCGCCGCTTCCAGCGCTTCAGGATTTCCTATGGCCTGAATTTCGTAAGGGGGGGCTAAGCGGCTGGAATTCACCAGGATAACCGTGCCTACACAGCGGATGCTGGAACAGGTGACCAGCCTCTGGCCGTTGACCGCTATGGCTTCGGCTCCGGCGGCTTTCAAGGTATTTACCAGATAGAGGATGTTCCGGTCGTGGATGATGAAGTCTTCAGGCCTATAACTGGCAGGGGAAGATTTTTTAGCGGCCTGGGCCCCAGCAGTATTGTCGTCCAGGGTCACTATGACACCCGGCCCGGTTACCGGCGTCAGGCCCACCAAAGGCAGAAGGGTCTCTATCCTCTTCTGAAGTTCATGGGTGCTGGTCTTCTCCTGCTTTTTTTGTCGTTGCAGGTTTTCCAGTTGATTTCTCAGTTCCGAGATGGTATTTTCTTGGGAGGCAACCTCTTTTTCTAAACTTTCTATTATGGATATCAGCTCCGGTTGCTTATGGTTTTCCTGCTGGGCCATCACCAAGCGGGAATGCCACTGCCAGGAAACCAGGAGGCCGGAAAGAAGGCTTATGAACAACAGGGACAATTGAACTCGGCTTTTCTTCATGGGCTTTCCCTCCCGTCGATGTTTATTCTACTATATAATAAAGGACGATTGAAAGGGGAGAAGGTTTCCTGGCATCACATTTACAAGGAGGCAATCCCCCTTTGTCACCCCTGTGGCGCTATCTGCTTTCTTTACATTTCCTGGATATCTTCCACATCGCCCTGGACGTGGGAGTGGTCTCTTTTGTGATCTATAAATTTTTTATGTTGATCAAAGGTACCAGGGCGGTGCAGCTGATAAAGGGCCTTCTGGTCCTGTTCCTGGCCTGGGTGGTGGCCCAGTGGCTGCATCTGGACACCATCAGCTGGATCTTGAGCCAGCTGAAGCTCATGTTCGTGGTGGCCCTGCCCATAGTTTTTCAGCCGGAGCTCCGCCGGATCCTGGAACAGCTGGGCCGAGGCAAATTTTTCGCCCGCCCTTTAAAGGTTTTAGGTGCTGAGGATATGGAGCGGCTCATCAACGAGGTGGTCAAGGCCGCGGTCAGCCTCTCCCGGAAGAAGGTGGGGGCCCTTATCGTCATCGAACGGGAGATCGGGCTCAACGACTATATCGAAACTGGCCTAAGGCTGGACGCCTTGGTCTCGGCCGAACTCTTGATAAACCTGTTTACTCCTCTCACCCCCTTCCATGACGGCGCGGCCATCATAAGGGGAGATAGGGTGGTGGCCGCGGGATGTTTTCTCCCCTTGTCCGAAAGCCCCTATCTGAGCAAGCGGCTGGGTACCAGGCACAGGGCTGCCCTGGGTCTGAGCGAAATCTCCGATGCGGTGGTGGTGGTGGTTTCCGAGGAGACCGGGACCATTTCGGTGGCTGAAGGGGGCAAGCTGACCCGTTTCCTGGAGGAAAAGACCTTGAAGGATCTTCTGGAAAATCTCCTGTTGCCCCCAGGGGGTTACAATAACATCTTGTGGCCTTGGAGGTTTTAAGGATGTGGGAGAATTTCAAAAGGGATTGGCCTTATAAACTTTTATCCCTGGCCATAGCCATGGGCCTGTGGCTTTATGTGGCCTATGCCCAGAACCCCCTGGGAGAGCGGATTTTTCGCATCCCCATAGAGGTGGAAAACCTGTCAGAGGGGCTGGTAATGGCTGAGAAGCCCGGGGAGGTGCAGATAAGGGTTGAGGGTCCCAAGGAGCTGCTGGGAGCCCTTCAATCCCGGGATTTTCGAGCGGTGATAAACTTGCAAGGGGCCCAGGTAGGTGATAATACTTTTCCTGTGCGGGTGGAGGCCCCAGAAGGAGTGAGGGTGATCTCCATCAATCCTCCCCAGGTGGCCGTCAGGGTGGAGAGGGTGGAAGAGATCCAGATGCCGGTGGAGGTAAGCCTGATAGGGACCCCGGCCAGCGGATACAGGCTTTTGGTCCCTTTCCTCAAGCCTTCCCAGGTTTTGGTAAAGGGACCGGGAGGAGCTTTGAAGAACATAACCCGGGTTTATGTGGAGGCCAAGATTGACCAGGCCACAGGTAACTTTTCAGCTCAGTTGCCGGTGAGGGTGGCAGGCCGGGAAGGATACGGGGCTGACCTGGTTTCGGTGTATCCTTCAGCCGTCGAGGTGTTCATCCCCATCGTAAGGGATATGCCCAGCAAGGTGATCATCATAAAGCCCCAGATAGTGGGCCAGCCCGCTCCCGGATACGCTGTCCTCCGGGTAGTGGTGCACCCCAGCACGGTGGAGGTGTTCGCTCCTTACGAAGTTTTAGCTCCCATAGATTTCATCCCCACGTCTCCCATCTCCATCGAAGGGGCCAGCAAGACCGTGATTCAGGAGTCCAGCCTGGAGATCCCCCCTGGGTTACAGGTGAGCGAGTTTCCCCGCCCCAAAGTGGTGGTGGAAATAGGCAAAAAATAACTTTTATCGAGGAAGGGAGAGCCATGGGCATTCTGTTCGGTACCGACGGGGTGAGAGGGGTAGCCAACAGCACCCTTACGCCCGAACTGGCTTTGAAGTTGGGAAGGGCAGGGGCTGCGGTTTTAGCCTGCAACAGTGAGCGCCCCCTGCTGGTGGTGGGAAAAGACACCAGGGTTTCCGGGGATATGCTGGAAGCCGCTCTGGTGGCAGGGGTGCTCTCCGTGGGGGGAGAAGTACTGAAGCTGGGTATCGTCTCTACCCCTGCAGTAGCCTGGCTCACCAGGGAATTGGGGGCCAGCGCCGGGGTGATGATATCCGCCTCCCATAATCCCGTGGAAGACAATGGTATAAAGTTTTTCAGCTCTTCCGGGTATAAACTTCCCGATGAGCTGGAAGAGGAAATAGAAAAGCTGGTTTTGGCTTCCGAGGACCCCCTTCCCAGGCCTACGGGTGCCCGACTGGGGAGCCTCAAAGAGGGGGAGGAACTGAAGGAGATCTACATTTCCCATGTTTTAAGCCTGTCCCAAAGGCTCAAGGGTCTAAGGGTGGTGCTCGACTGCGCCTATGGGGCCAATTATTATCTGGCTCCCGAGGTTTTCCGCCGCCTAGGGGCGGAGGTCCATTGCCTCCACGCGGAACCCGACGGCAGCAGGATCAACGTCAATTGCGGTTCCACCTGTCCTGAGGCGTTGCAAAGGGAGGTGGTTAAGAGGCAAGCCCATCTGGGCCTGGCCTTCGATGGGGACGGAGATAGGGTGATAGCTATGGATGAAAAAGGCCAGGTAGTGGACGGAGACGCCATCATGGCGGTTTTAGCCCTTTATCGGCAGGAGAGGGGGGGGCTGCCCGGAGGCAAGGTGGTGGTTACGGTGATGAGCAACTGGGGGTTGCATCAGGTCCTTCGGGAAGCGGGTTTGCAGGTGTTCCAGACCAAGGTGGGGGATCGCTATGTCCTGGAGGAGATGCTGCGCCAGGGAGCCGTCATGGGGGGAGAACAATCAGGCCATATAATACTGCTGGAACACAATACCACCGGAGACGGACTCATAACCGGATTGCAATTGTGCCAGGTGGTGCTGGAAACCGGCAAGCCCCTTTCCCAGCTGGCGTCCCGGATGATCCGGCTCCCCCAGATATTGGTCAATGTCCCGGCAGCAGATAAAAAGGCCTTGATGGATTCCCCGGCTTTCCAGGAGGCCGTGGTCCAGGCCCAGAAGCTCTTGGAGGGAAGGGGCCGGGTCTTGGTGAGGCCTTCGGGTACCGAACCGCTGGTGCGCATTATGGCCGAAGGGCCTGACGAAGGGGAGCTGAAGCAAATAGTGACAGAGCTTGAGAAGGTGGCCCGAGAGATTTCCCTTCAAGTCTCATAAGGGGAGGACTCTATTATGGAAAACAGGGATTACCCCCATTTCATGCTTCAGGAGATATACCAGCAGCCCCAGAGCCTGAGGGACACCCTGGCGGGCCGCTGGGAAAAGGGGCGGGTATTTTTAGAGGAGCTTTCCTGGGCTGAGGAAGAGGTCTTAAACCTGGAAAAGATAGCCCTCATAGCTTGTGGCACTTCCCGCCATGCGGGGATGGTGGCCAGATACCTGGTGGAGAGGTTTCTGGGCATACCTTTGGAGGACGATATAGCCTCGGAGTTTCGTTACCGCCAGCCTGTATTAAATCCCCATACCTTGGCTCTGGCTATAAGCCAGTCAGGGGAGACAGGAGATACCCTGGGAGGGGTGGAGAAGGCCCAGCGGGCAGGCTGCCCTGTACTGGCCATCACCAACAATCCCGACAGCACTTTGGCCCGAAAGGCGGACTATGTGCTGGTGATCAGGGCAGGGGAAGAAAGGGCCATAGCTTCCACCAAAGCCTATACCTCCCAGCTGGCTGCCCTCTACCTGCTGCTCCTCTACTTGGGGGAGAAGAGGGGAGCTACAGGAAAGGAACTGGAGGAGATGGCCTGGACATTGGGTTCTCTGCCCACCTGGATGGAGGCGGCCCTGGATTTGGGCCAACAGGTTCGGTCCCTGGGGGAGAAGATGGCCTCCAAGGAGCACATCTTCTTCATAGGCAGAGGTTTGGATTATCCCGTGGCCCTGGAGGGGGCCTTGAAGATGAAGGAGACCGCCTATGTTCACGGGGAAGGCTGCGCGGCTGGAGAATTCCGGCATGGGCCCATGGCCCTCATAGAGGAGGGCACGCCGGTGGTGGTCTTGGCTACCCAGGAGGACCTTTGGCCTATCGTAAAAAACCAGCTCAAGGAGCTCAGGGACCGGGGGGCTTGGGTTCTGGCGGTGACCCAGGAAGGTAACGGGGAGGCGCGGGACTACGCCCACGAGGTGGTCTATATACCTCCTGTGCCTTCCCTGCTGGCCCCCCCGGTGGCGGTGGTACCCCTTCAGCTTTTGGCCTATTACACCGCCCTGACCAGGGGATGCCCCATAGACTCCCCCCGCCATCTGGTGAAGAGCGTGAAGGATTGAGGAAAAACCCCCTTTCCGGGGGTTTTTCCTCACATCAAGGGAGAAAGTTTTTCTTTCAAGTTTTCTGGCGATAATTCTTCCAGGCCGATTACTGCTTTTACTTCTCCGTCTCGCATCAGGCCCAGGCAGGGCTCTCCGCTCAAGCCCAAGCGGAGGGCCATGTTTTTGTTTTTATATACATCTATTTTGCTGAGCTTTATGGAAGGGTATTGGCTCAACAGGGATTCTAAAGCCGATAGGATTTCTCTGCTTTTGGCGTTGGTAGGGTCATAACAGCACACCACCTGGGGTCCTCTGGTTTCTTTAAACTCCCGGTTGAAGTATTCGGTTTCCGCTATATAGCGTTCCGCCATAAAGGCAGCTATGGCTCCGTCTCCCACTGCAGTGGAAACCTGCCTTAAGGTCTTTTCCCGCACATCTCCTGCGGCGAAGACCCCGGGTATGTTGGTTTCCATATTTTCATTCGTCAGGATATATCCCCGGTCGCTTAATCTCAGGATGCCCTGGAAGATGTCGGTATTGGGTATATATCCTATAAAAAAGAGGAAACATCCTTGAACCTCCACTGGAATCTTTTCCCCTGTTTTGAGATTCCTGAGCATCACCTTATTCAAGCCTTTCCCGTCGCCCACAAACTCGTCCACCATGGCGTTCCATATAAAGTGGAGCTTCGGGTTCTGCAAGGCCCTTTCTTGGGCGATTTTGCTGGCATCCATGATGCCCTCGTCATGGATTACCGATATATACACCTTGTTGGCAAATTTGGATAAGAATATGGCTTCTTCTATGGCGGCGTCCCCACTGCCCACCACCAACACGTCCAGGTCCGTATAGAAGGCGGCATCGCAGGTGGCGCAGAAGGAAATCCCCCGGCCGTAGAGAAAATCCTCTTCCCCTTTAGCCCCTGTAACCCGGGGTTTGCTCCCTGTGGCTATTATGACGGTCTTAGCCCGGTAATCGGTGCGGAGGGTTTTCACTAATTTTAGGGTCTCCGCTGAAATCCACCTCTTTTACCTCTGCCAGCTGGATTTTCACCCCGAATTTTTTGGCCTGCTGCTCGAACAGCTTCATGAGCTGGGGACCCCCTACGGAATCGGGGAATCTAGGGTAATTCTCTATCTCGCTGGTGGAGGTCACCAGCCCTCCGGGGAGGGTTTTCTCCAGTATGATGGTTTTCAGCCAGGCCCTGCCAGCGTATATGCCTGCGGTCAGCCCTGCTGGCCCTCCGCCTATTATGACCACAATCATAATCTTCGCTTTTCCTGCTCAAGTTTAACCCTCCTTAAAATCGGGGGCAGAAGTTCTGCCCCCTTTTGTATTACATAAGATACCTTAAGTGTTTCAATCCCTCGTAGGTAGGCTACAAACTCATTTGAGGGCACGGGGCCCTTGAGTTACGTGTAGGGGTTTCAATCCCTCGTAGGTAGGCTACAAACCCAAGAGCCGGTTTAGCAGCAGTTGCTCCTGGAAAGTTTCAATCCCTCGTAGGTAGGCTACAAACAGGAAGATAAGATGGCAATAGCACGAGGGTTGGGATATATGTTTCAATCCCTCGTAGGTAGGCTACAAACGCATCCAAACTCCACTCTTTTGCCTCACCAAGACGCGAGAGTTTCAATCCCTCGTAGGTAGGCTACAAACTT
>DRZV01000059.1 GCA_011375465.1 Neomoorella mulderi | reverse complement strand
CCTTTTAACGCCAGCATGGGGCGCATTATTTTGGTTACATATTCCGGTTCTTCCGGAGTCGTCTCTGGCTTTACGTCCTCCTGGGCTTCGGCCCAAGATGGGGGGTAGTTCACCTCCTGGAGTTCCGCCAGGGCCCTATCCACGGCGGCCAGATTCATATTGACCACCTTTTCTCCCTTTTTGCCGTAGGTTTTCACTATGGCCTCTTTGATGTGGCGGATGGCCTCTTCCACCGGGATCACGTTGGCCAGCTGGAAAAAGGCCGCCTGGAGGATGGTGTTGATGCGCCCCCCTAGGCCCACCTCCTGGGCTATCTTAAAGGCGTCTATATTGTAGAAGCGGAGCTTTTTCTGGGCTATGGTCCTCTTAATCTGGGCAGGAAGGCGCCTTTCCATCTCCTCCAGGGACCAGGGGGAGTTGAGGAGGAATACGCCTCCTTCCTTTATACCCTCTAGGATGTCGTACTTGTCTAGGAAAGAAGGGTGATGGCAGGCGACGAAGTCCGCTTGCTCTATGAGATAGGGAGCCTTGATGGGTCGGGGGCCAAAGCGAAGGTGGGATATGGTAATCCCCCCGGCCTTCTTGGCGTCATAGACAAAATATCCCTGGGCGTAAAGATCGGTGGCATCCCCGATGATCTTGATGGAATTCTTGTTGGCCCCCACAGTGCCGTCTCCCCCCAGGCCGTAGAATTTGGCCTGATGGGTGCCAGGAGGGGTGATATCAATAGGCTCCCCCACGGGAAGGGAGGTGTGGGTCACGTCGTCTACTATACCTACGGTAAAGTGGTTTTTGGGATTATCCTCTGCGAGATTGTCGAAGACCGCCTTCACCATGGCGGGGGTGAATTCCTTGGAACTGAGGCCATAGCGGCCCCCCACCACCAGGAGATCCCTGTTGCTTTCCGCCAGGACAGTACGCACGTCTTCGTAGAGGGGTTCTCCCAAGGCCCCGGGTTCTTTGGTGCGGTCCAGGACCGCCATCCTTTGGACGCTGGGGGGCAAAACTTCTAAAAAGTGGCGGGAGGAAAAAGGCCTGTAGAGCCTCACCTTTATGAGACCCACTTTTTCTCCTTTGTCCAGAAGGTGGTTCACCGTCTCCTCCACCACTTCACAGGAGGACCCCATGGTGACTATTATACGCTCCGCCTCCGGGTGGCCGTGATAGTCAAAGGGGCGATAGTATCTGCCCGTAAGTTTGCCCACCTCTTGCATGACCTGGCTCACTATATCCGGGACGGCCAGGTAATAGGGATTGCAGGCCTCCCGCTGCTGGAAGAATATATCAGGACCCTGGGCAGTTCCCCGCTGGTGGGGTCTTTCCGGGTTCAGGGATCTCTTCTTGAAGGCAGAGTAGGCTTCCCAATCGAAGAGACGGGCCATATCTTCATAGGGGATTACTTCTATTTTTTGGATTTCGTGGGAGGTGCGGAAACCGTCGAAAAAGTGCAGGAAGGGGACCCTGGATTTCAGGGCAGCGAGATGGGCCACCAGTGCCAGATCCATTACCTCCTGCACCGAAGCGGAGGCCAGCAGGGCAAAGCCCGTTTGTCTCACCGCCATCACGTCTGAATGGTCGCCGAAAATGGATAGGGCATGGGTGGCCACCGTCCGGGCCGAGACGTGGAAAACCCCAGGGAGGAGCTCGCCGGCGATTTTATACATGTTGGGTATCATGAGCAGGAGCCCCTGGGAGGCGGTGAAGGTGGTGGTCAGGGCCCCTCCTGCCAGGGAGCCATGCACCGCCCCTGCTGCCCCGGCTTCCGATTGCATTTCCACCACTTTTAGGGTCTGGCCGAATATATTCTTTCTCCCCCTGGCTGCCCATTCGTCCACCACTTCGGCCATGGGCGAGGAGGGGGTTATGGGATAAATGGCCGCCACTTCCGAAAGGGCATAGGCCACATGGGCGACAGCGGTATTGCCGTCCAAAGGTTGTTTTAACATCCTTCTCCCCCCTTCAGTTTGCCCTAGAATTTATCACACTTTTTAAAATTAAGTCAATAGGCAGGGTAAAGTATATTGTATCTTGTATCATACAGATCCTCTCTCTATCTGGTCTATCCGCCATCCCAGGTTAGGGGACTCCCTCCTCAAGGTCATGTACCAGATATGCCTTCCGCTCTCATAGTTTATCACCCGTTTTACGTTGAGATCCACTTCTACCCTATATGTCCGGGTATCTTTATCCCAGTTTTCCTGCCGATGGGGCTCTATCTTTATCACCCTGGCCCGCAGGATATTGCTTATCTCTTCAGAGTCGTTCACTGAGTAAGAATAGTTATACAGGCGATTGTTATCCATCCCCTCAAAGAGATACTGAGTAAGGCGGCGGCGGGTCTCGCAGGCATGGGCGGTTTTGGGATCCTTGCGATCTATGGCTTCAAAATAGGCCTGGATCACCCTTTCCGGTTCCATGCGGCTCAGGAGTTTTTCCTGGGGGTTTTGGTGATTCACATATTGTTCCACCCATTCCCCAAAGGGTTTTCCAGTAATTTCTTCCAGGGTGCGCCCCTTCAAGGAGCAGGCGAACCCATAGGGTCGGCCTGCATCCAGCCAGGCCCCCACTATCCGGGAGCCGTCTTTTACCACCACTGCCCGGCTGGCCTGCTGTCGGGGAGCCAGGAAGGCCGGCAGGGGCTCCTCCAGCTTGTAGAGATTGACGGTGACATGTTTACCCAGATAAGGGCTTATATCCAGGCCTATGTCCCGGCACAGCTCGTTGTTGTAGGCATAGTAGAGGGATACGGGGTATTCCCCCGATTCGTGGATAAAACTTTCGGGTAGCCTGCCATAATAGCTCTTTATTTTATAAAAAATGGTCCATCCATATTGTTTTAAAAAGGCCACGTCTTCCGGTTCTATATCGCTGGAGGCCTCCGTATATTCCTCTAAGGGGGATAGCTTTTCCATAAACTCTCCCGGGACCAGATGCCATCCGTCTTCCAGTTTGATATAGCTGGGCAAGCCCACCCCATACCAGAAGGGATAAAAGGGGCTGGCTTTTATCTCGTTCTCTTCCATATAGCGAAAGGCCAGGTAACCCTTTTGCCCGCTCCAGGGTTCAGGGGGATCTTCTGTTCTGGGAAGAGGTCCCAGGAGCTCTTGGAAACGGCGGGCCAATTGCTTGTCGGCCACATTGATGGTCAGCTGGGGATTTTCGCCTTCGGCCTTCTCTTTGTAGAACTGCAGCCCTATAACCCTGTCTTTGAACTCCCTGTAGGTTGCCGAGCCGGGAGGAGGGTTGGTTTTCCGGCATCCCCCCATGAGGAGGGATAGGGAAAGGAGTAGGCAGAGGATCCCGAAGAGACCGATCTTTTTCATAACAAACCCCCTTATAAGCGGCGATTCCGGGGCCAGGGTTTGTCAGTATTTTATCATGCCCCTGGAAGGGGGGGAAGGGTCTTTTAAAGGTTGCTTGCAGCCTTTTATCGGCCTAAGTTATAATAACAGGGGGGTGAAGGGCTCTGTCTAAGATTCTGGTGGTGGATGATGAGTCCTCTATCCTGGAGCTGGTATCCTTCAATTTATCCCAGGCCGGGTTTACCCCTGTAGTGGCCCGCGATGGTCTGGAGGCCCTGGAGAAGGTTAAAGAGGAGAAACCCGATCTCATAATCCTGGACGTGATGTTGCCCCGGATAGACGGTTTTGAGGTATGCCGGAAGCTGAGGATGAAGGGAGACACCACTCCGGTACTGATGTTGACCGCCCGAAAGGAAGAGGTGGACAGGGTTTTGGGGTTGGAGTTGGGGGCTGACGATTATTTAACCAAACCTTTCAGCCCCAGAGAGCTGCTGGCCCGGGTAAGGGCCATCCTCCGGAGGGTGGCGGAAAGGGCGGAGCATAAAGAGGGGGAACCCTTGGTTATAGGAGATCTGGTGATAGACCCCCAGAGCCATACGGTTACAGTGAAGGGACGGCCGGTGGATCTCACCTTGAAGGAATTCCAGCTGCTTCACCTCCTGGCCTCGAACCGGGGTAGGGTGTTCACCCGGGAGGCCCTGCTGGAGCGGCTCTGGGAGGGGGAGTATTACGGCGAAACCCGGACTATAGACGTGCATATAAGGCACTTAAGGGAAAAAATAGAAGACAATCCCAGCAGGCCCCGTTATATCCTCACCGTCAGGGGTGTGGGCTATAAGTTCGCCGAGGATGTTTAAAAATTTAAAAAGAGGACGTGGACATCCTGCAGATACCCGCTTATGCCAAGGTCAATCTGTTCCTCTGGGTCAAGGGTAAGAGGCAAGACGGCTATCATGAGATCAGCACCCTTTACCAGTCTGTAGCCCTTCACGACAAGGTGATCTTGAAGAAACGGGATAAGGGGATCGAGGTGGAAATTCTGGGAGCCAGCCTGCCTTCAGGCTCTCAAAATCTGGTCCACCAGGCCGCCTCGCTTTTGCATCGGGAAAGGGGTTTTCCAGGGGTAAAAATAGTGCTCCACAAGAGGATCCCCATAGCTGCTGGTTTGGGCGGAGGGAGCAGCGACGCGGGAGCTACTTTGCTGGGGTTAAATTATCTCTTCGGATTGGGGCTTACCCCCCTTCAGCTGGCCCGTCTCGGCGCCAGGATAGGGAGCGATGTGCCCTTCTGTATCCTGGGCGGAACCGCCTGGGGCAGAGGACGGGGCGAACAATTGGATCCCTTACCTCCGCCTCCCACCTTGTGGCTGGTGCTGGTGACCCCCCTTTTTAGCCTCAAGGCCCAAGGGGTTTACCAGAGATGGGACGAGATGGCTATAGAGGAAAAAAGGGATCTTTCCCTGCAGGAAGAGGGGATTATAAAAGCCCTATATAGCGGGGACAGGAAAAAAATCTTGGAGAATTTGCATAACGACCTGGAAATTCCTGCCATAAGCCTCTGTCCGGAGATAGGGGAACTGAAAACCCTTCTTATGTCTTGCGGCGCAGAAAGGGTGCTCCTTTCCGGCAGCGGTCCCACCCTGATGGGCATAACCCCTACCCAGGAGAAGGCTTTGAGGATAGCCAGCAGGCTGCGCCGGATTTACAAAAGGGGAAGGGTTATCGTTACCCGGACTTTAAACCTTCTTTAGGAGGTCTCCCATGAAGAGGTATCTGAAGGGCAAGCTCAGCAATTACAAACCCTTGAGGGAGATCGTCTTCGAGGCCTTAAAGGAAGCCATATTGGAGGGCCATCTCAAAACCGGGGAAAAACTGATGGAGATCCAGCTGGCCGAGGAATTGGGCGTCAGCCGCACACCGGTGAGGGAGGCCATACGCAAGCTGGAACAGGAAGGCCTGGTGGTCATTATCCCCCATAAAGGAGCCTTTGTGGCCGATCTTTCCATGAAGGATATCGCCGATCTCTTTGAGGTGAGGGCGGCGCTGGAGTCTTTGGCCGCGGCCTTGGCCTGCGAGCGGGCCACCGAAGAGGAGTTGGAGGAGATGGAGAGGCTGCTGATGGAAATAGGCAAAGGGGTAGAGGAGGAAAATCTGGAATATACTATAGAGGTGGATACCAAGTTTCACGAGGTGCTCTATCAGGCCAGCCGCAATGCCCTCCTGGTCAAGATCATAAATAACCTGCAGGAAAAGATCCAAACCTATCGCACCACCTCCCTCTCCATGCCCGGGAGGATGGCCGAGGCCCTGGAGGAACATCGGAGGCTTTTAGAAGCGATAGCTGCCAGGGAGGTGGATTTGGCCCAGCGTCTGGCTCAGGAACATATCGAGAACGCGGCCAACCGGGTGATGGAGGCCATCAGGACGAGGGGAAAAGCATGAGGATAGGCGGTATAGTCCTGGCGGGTGACGGAGAAGGAAAGGCCCTCTGGGTTCTGGCCTCCCGTCCCCTATTCTCGTGGGTGGTGGAAGCCCTCTCTTCCTCCCAGATCCTTCAGCAACTGGTGGTGGTGGGACCGGAGGGGGTAAAATCCCACCTGCCTCCTGGTGTCAAATGGGCCCCCCCTGGAGCAGGTACGGCAGAAAGCGCCTTTAGTGGCCTCAAGGCCCTGGAAGGCGACCTGCCCTGGATACTGTTGGTCACCGGAGACATACCTTTCCTCACTCCGGAAGGGGTAAGGGACTTCCTGGAGCGTTGCCGGGAAAGGGAGGGGGAAGTCTATTACCCCATCATAGAGCGGGAGAGGGTAGAGGCCTGTTTTCCCGGGGCCAGGAGGACCTATGTGCCCCTCAAAGAGGGGGTCTTTACCGGAGGCAATATTTTACTGATCAAAAGGGACGTTTTTTTACGCCATTTTCCCTGGGTCCAGAAGTTGGTGGCCCTGAGGAAAAAACCTTTTGGTTTGGCCCAGCTCTTAGGGTGGGAGATTTTATCTAAATTCCTGCTCCACCGCCTTTCCATAGGGGATATAGAAAAGAGGGTGGAGCAGCTGACGGGCATAAAGGGGGTCGCGGTCATCACCCCCTACGCCGAGATCGGGATGGATGTGGATAAGGAGAGCCACATGCATCTGGCCCGCAAGCTATTAGAGGGGGAAGGGGAGAAGGATGGAGACAGCGGCCGTGATATTGGCGGCAGGTCTGGGTAAAAGGATGAAATCCCGTCGTCCCAAAGTCTTGCATCGGGTGGCGGGGCGCTCTCTGGTGGAACATGTCCTGGCTGCGGTGGAGGAGGCGGGCATAGAGAAAAGGATCGTGGTGATAGGGCATAGAGGGGAAGAGGTGAAGGCCCAGCTGGGCTCCAGATGTACTTATGTCCTGCAGGAGAAGCAGCTGGGGACAGGCCATGCGGTGATGCAGGCCCGGGAGGCGGTGGGCCAGGCCGGGACGGTATTGGTGTTGTGCGGGGATACCCCTTTGATCAGGGGGGATACCCTGAAGGAGCTGCTGGAATGCCACCTCCGGGAAGGGGCAGCGGTGACCCTGCTGACTGCCCTTCTGGAAGATCCCGGGGGCTATGGCAGGATAATCAGGGATACCCGGGGTAGAATTGTGGCCATAGCGGAGGAGGCGGACGCCTCCCCTGAACAGAGGGCCATCAAAGAGGTCAACGGTGGTTTTTACTGCTTTTCTGCCCCTTCCCTCTGGGCAGCCCTGGGCAGTTTGACCCCGGATAACCGGCAGGGGGAATTTTACCTCACCGACGTGGTGAACTTGGCGGTAAAACAGGGGCTCAAAGTGGCCTCAGTTCAGCCCCAGGAGGCAGAGGAGATCCTGGGAGTAAACGACAGGATCCAGCTGGCCAAGGTGGCTGCCCTGTGGCGAAAGAGGATCAATAGGGCCTTCATGGAGGGAGGGGTAACCTTTATAGATCCAGAAGCTACTTATGTAGATGTGACTGTGGAGATCGGACCCGACACTATTGTTTATCCGGGCACCTTCCTGGAGGGGGCAACCGTTATAGGGTCCGGCTGTACCGTAGGTCCCCATACCACCATCCGGGATAGCCGGGTGGGAGATAACTGTCACATAGATCGTTCGGTAATAATTTCCAGCGAAGTGGGGGATAATTGCCACATAGGCCCCTTTGCTTACCTGCGTCCAGGCACCGTCCTGGAGGAAGGGGTCAAGATAGGGGATTTTGTGGAAATAAAGGCCACCCGGGTGGGGAAGGGATCCAAGATACTCCACCTCTCTTATATAGGAGACGCCCAGGTGGGCCGGGAGGTGAATATAGGCGCAGGCACCATCACCTGCAATTTTGACGGCCAGAGCAAATGGCCTACTATAATAGAGGACGGGGCCTTTATCGGGAGCAACACCAACCTGGTGGCTCCGGTAAGGGTGGGGGCAGGGGCCATGGTAGGAGCCGGTTCCACCATAACGGAGGACGTACCCCCCGATGCCCTGGCCATTGCCCGGGAAAGGCAGATAAACTTGGAAGGCAGGGCGAAGGAGAAGAGGGAAAAGTGGGCTCGGGAAAGAAAAAAAGAAAAATAGCTTTTCGGGGGTTTAAAAATGGAAAGACGAGGGGCAGAGCTGAAGCTGTTTGCGGGTAATGCCCATCCCCACCTGGCCAAGGAAATAGCCAGTTACCTGGGGGTTCCCCTGGGAGAGGCTAAAGTGGGGCGCTTCAGCGACGGGGAAATAAGCATCGCCATCGAAGAGAGTGTAAGGGGGAAGGATGTGTTCGTCATCCAACCCACCTGCCACCCGGTCAATGAAAATCTCATGGAGCTTTTGATCATGATGGACGCCCTTAAAAGGGCCTCTGCTTGGAGGATCACCGCTGTTATACCTTATTATGGGTATGCCCGCCAGGAGAGGAAGACCAGGGCCAGGGATCCCATATCCGCCAAGCTGGTGGCCAACCTCATAACCGCGGCCGGGGCCGATAGGGTCCTCACCCTGGATCTACATGCAGCCGCCATCCAGGGTTTTTTCGATATCCCGGTGGATCACCTGACCGCGGTACCTATTCTGGCCGATTATCTTAAGAGCAAAGGCTTGGAGGACTACATTGTGGTGTCTCCTGATCTGGGCGGGGTAACCCGGGCCCGAACCTTTGCCGAAAGGCTGGGGGGGGTATTCACCATAGCCATCATAGATAAACGGCGGCCGGCTCCCAATGTGGCGGAGATAATGAACATCATAGGAGAGGTGGAGGACAAGACCGCCATAATTATAGATGACCTGATAGATACGGCAGGTACCATTACCCAAGGGGCTCAGGCCTTGATGGAGCGGGGGGCTAGAGAGGTTTACGCCTGCTGTACCCATCCGGTGCTATCCGGTCCGGCGGTGGAGCGGCTCTCTTTTTCCCCCATAAAAGAACTCATAGTCTGCAACACCATCCCCATCCCTCCGGAGAAACATATACCCCAGCTGCGGCAACTCTCAGTTGCCCCTTTACTGGGGGAAGCCATAATAAGGATCCATAAAGACCTTTCCGTGAGCCGGCTTTTTGCCTAACCCTTTTCTTTGGCCTTCTTGCCGAAGGGCCAGTAAGATCTGAACTGGACCCAAAGGGAGGGGCTTTCCTCTGGAGGGATCTCGGCATGGGCTTGAACTATCAAGGCGTCTTTACCCCAGGTCAGGATCTTTTCCGTGGGCAGGGAAGTCTTCCCCCAAAAAATGCCTTTTCTGATCTCTAAAGAGAGAAGGCGGCCGCTCTGGGGATCAAAATAGAAATCGTCCACGGTTCCCAGGAGAGCCCCTTCTTCGGTGATCACCCGGTTTTTAAGCAAGGGAAGGGGGTTTTTGGCCAGGGCTTCCAGCTCGGGGAAACTGCTCAGTTTGGCCATGGCTTGGGGATGATCCACGGTCACCACGTGTTGGCCCACATTTTTGACATGTTGATAGGGTATCACCGGCTGTTCTTTAAACCACCCCTGCCTCTCCATCAGCAGGGCCACTATGCTCATTTTGGCAGGGTGGATTATTAAACCCTTAACCTGGCCCAGTTGTTGCCCATCGGCTAAACTGACCACCGGCATGCCCATCAACTTTTTGCTGTTATTCATCCCTTTCACCTCCTGCTTTTTCATGCTTATTCTCCTTTTAAAGGCTTTATGATCAAAATTTTAAGGAGGCGGAACTATGCAGCCACAACCCTTAAAGGTGGAAAAGAGAAGGGAGTTGGGCAAAGGCCCTGCCCGGCGCCTGCGCCGGGAAGGAAAATTGCCGGGAACCCTTTATGGCAAGAGGGTGGGCAATCTGCCCATAGCTGTCCCCTATAGAGATCTGGAGAGGCTCCTGCAAAGGGAGGGGGAGTCGGTGTTGCTGAAGGTGGTGCTCCAGGAAGGGGATAGGATCCAAGAGTATCCCGCCATCATAAAGGAGGTCCAGCGGGATCCCATAAAGGAAGTCCTGCTCCATGTGGACCTCCACCAGATCGCCTTGGACGAGGAGATCCGGGCAGAAGTTCCCCTGCTCCTGGTGGGGGAGCCGAAGGGGGTAAAGCGGGGCGGGATACTCCAGCATGGCCTCAGGGTGGTGGAAGTGGAATGCCTACCCACCCACCTGCCGGAGCACATCTCCGTAGAAGTTAGCGAATTGGACATAGGCGATTCCCTCAAGGTGGAGGATATAGTTCCCCCTCCAGGGGTGAAGATCTTAACAGAAGGGGATTCCCTGATAGCCACGGTGGTGGCCCCTACTTTAGAGGCAGAAGAAGAAGCGGAAACTGCTCCCGAGGCGGAGTCCGGCCCTTCCCAGTAATCGGGGTGGAGCAGGATGGCCTTTATAAGGATGATAGCCGGATTGGGGAATCCCGGACCCGGGTATGAGGCCACTCGCCACAACGTGGGTTTCATGGTTTTGGATCTCTTGGCTGAGGAATTGGGGATCCGGCTCAAACCCCATCCCTGTTATCCTGCCCTTTGGGGCCAGGTGGGGGAGGTAATCCTGCTCAAACCCTCAGCCTATATGAACAGGAGCGGAGAAGTTATCGCCCCCCTGGCCCGGGAGTATAATATTAAACCGGAGGAGATCTTGCTGGTGCATGACGATCTGGATCTGCCCCTGGGCCGGATACGCTTTCGCCTGAAGGGCAGCTCTGGGGGGCATAGGGGAGTGCAATCGGTTATAAGATCTCTGGGCAGCCAGGATATGCCCCGTTTGAAGATCGGCATAGGTCGTCCTGAGCGCAAGGAAGACGTGGTGGATTATGTGCTGCAACCCTTCACCCCCCAGGAATGGAAGGCCATAAAGCCCGCCCTGCTCAAGGCGGTCTCGGCCTTAAAATTGCTTTTGGAAAAAAAGTCCTGGGCAGAAGCGATGGGCTGTCTTACCAGCTGATAAAGGGGTAGCCATGAAACATAGAGCCCTGCTGGAGATGATGGGGGACAGCCCCCTGTTCAGGGAGCTGGGGGACTTGTCCGGAGGAGAAGGGTGGGAAATATACGGCCTACCCGAAGGATTTAAAGCCGCCTGCGTAGCGGCCGTGGGCCTTCATTTTCCCTTTATCCTCGTCATTACCACCCATCAGGAAAAGGGGGAGGAGTGGATAAGGGGACTGGAATTTTTCTATAGCCCTTCTGAACTGGACCTCCTGCCCCCTTGGGAGCTTTTGCCTTTAAATATCCGCTCCGTCAGCCCCCAGCTTGCTTTCCAGAGGATAAAGGCCTTAACCCTTCTGGGGCAGGGGAAATTGAAAGTGCTGGTGGTCCCGGTGGAGACCTGGAGGCAAAAGCTGCCTCCTCCTGAGATTTTTCGGGAGGCCTTTATCCACCTGACAAGGGGCCAGGAGGTTCCCAGGGATCACTTGATAAAAAAGCTGGTGGGAATGGGCTACCTCCGGGTGGAGGTGGTGGAGGGGCCGGGACAAATGGCGGTGAGGGGCGGTATAGTAGACGTGTTCCCTCCCCAGGAGGAAAGGCCCATAAGGATAGAGTTCTTCGGTGACGAGATAGAATCCCTCCGCACTTTCCACACCCAAACCCAGAGATCTATTCAGGAAATCCCCTCTGTGACCTTGGGACCAGCTTCGGAAAACTTTCTCCTTCACAGCGGGGAGGATTTTTTATTGGCTTTGCGCCGGAGGCTGGAAGAGGCTTGGGGAAAATTGAACTTATCTTCTCCCCAGGCTGCCATGAAACTCAAAAGGGAGGGGGAGGAGCTCCTCAAAGGAGCGGCTGAGGGAAGGGTGGCACAGCTTCCCGTCTATCTTTGTCCCCAACTGGTGCCCCTGGAGGCTCATCTGCCCCCTGAAGGCCTGATAGTGGTGGATGATCCTTCCCGGATAAAGGAGGAGGCCCAGCGGCAGGAAAAGCTTCTGGAGGATACCCTTTCGGATATGGTGGCCGCAGGCCTTATCATACCATTGCAGGACCATGCCTTTATATCAGCCGGGGAGCTCTTTTCCCGGATGCGGTCCAGACCCCGCCTTTTTCTCTCCCTTCTCCCCTCTAAGATGGAAGAATTAGAAGGGGTCAAAAGGCAGGGGGTAAGGGTGGAAACCCCTCCCCTCCTCAAACCCGATCCCAGGTTTTTCTTCCAGGAACTGGGCAGATGGAAGAGGGAAGGCTATAGGATCTTCTTCGCCCTGGGCAATAGGGAACGGGCCCAGAACTTCAAAGCCCCCTTGGAAAGGGAAGGGCTGTTTGCCCTTCTGGAGGAAGACGTCTCCTTTTTACCCCCCGAAGGGGAGATAATACTTATACCCCAGAGCTTTCTTTATGGGTTTGTCTGGCCAGAGGGCAAACTGGCATTGGTGGGAGAAAGGGAGCTTTACGGCCGTACCAAGAGGGCCCCCAGGGCCTCAACCCAGGTTTCCGGTCAGGGGCTTTCCTCTTGGGAGGAGCTGAAGGAAGGGGATTACGTAGTCCATGTGCACCATGGTATAGGCCGGTATCTGGGGTTAAAACAGCTGGAGATAGGAGGGGTAAAAAAGGATTACCTGGTCCTCCAATATGCGGGAAACGACCGCCTCTATGTGCCCGTGGAGCAGATAGCTTTGGTGCAGAAGTATGTGGGGGCTGAAGGCCACGTCCCCCGCCTCCACCGCCTTGGAGGAGGGGAATGGCAGAAAGTAAAAAAAAGGGTGCAGCAGGCGGTAGAGGACATGGCTAAGGATCTGCTGGAGCTCTATGCCCATAGGGCAGCTCTATCTGGCCATGCTTTTTCACCAGATACCCCTTGGCAGAAGGAATTCGAAGAGGCTTTTCCCTATCAGGAGACCCCCGATCAGCTCAGGGCCATTCAAGAGGTAAAATCCGATATGGAAAAGCCCAAGCCCATGGATAGGCTCATATGCGGGGATGTGGGGTTTGGCAAGACGGAAGTGGCTTTGAGGGCTGCCTTCAAAGCGGTGATGGACGGCAAACAGGTGGCGGTCCTGGCGCCCACCACTGTCCTGGCCCAGCAGCATTATCGCACCTTCAAGGAGCGTTTTGCCCCCTTTCCCATCCGGATAGCGGTGCTGAGCCGTTTCTGTCCGGTCAGGGAGCAAAGGGAGGTAATTCAAAAGCTGAAGACCGGGGAAATAGATATAGTGATAGGCACCCACCGGCTCCTGTCCGAGGATGTGGGATTCAAAGACCTGGGATTGTTGATAATAGACGAAGAGCAGCGGTTTGGCGTGTTTCACAAAGAAAAGCTGAAAAAATTGAGGTCCCAGGTGGATGTGCTCTCCGTGTCCGCCACCCCCATACCCCGTACTTTGCATATGGCCCTTGCCGGCCTGATGGATATGAGCCTCATCGAAACCCCTCCGGCAGGGCGTTTGCCCGTACAAACTTACGTGGTAGAATACAGCCCTCAGCTGGTGAAGGAGGCCATCCGCAGGGAGATGGCCCGGGGAGGGCAGGTCTATTTCGTCCATAACCGCATATTGGATATACAAGAGGTGGCCCAGGAGATAAAACAGCTGGTGCCTGAAGCCCGGGTAGCCGTGGCCCACGGCAGGATGGAGGAGGAAGAACTGGAAAAGGTTATGCTGGATTTTATCGCCGGAAAATATGACGTCCTGGTATGTACCACCATCATCGAGAGCGGGTTGGACATACCCAACGTGAACACCCTTATCGTGGACGAAAGCGATAAGTTCGGCCTTTCTCAGCTTTACCAGCTCAGGGGAAGGGTGGGGAGGAGCGACCGTTTGGCCTATGCCTACTTTACCTATCGGCCGGACAGGGTATTGGGAGAGCTGGCGGAAAAACGCCTTCAGGCCATCAAAGAGTTCACCGCCCTGGGTTCAGGGTATAAGGTGGCTTTGAGGGATCTGGAGATAAGGGGGGCAGGAAATCTCCTGGGGCCAGAGCAACACGGACATATGCTGGCAGTGGGCTTCGATTTTTATTGCCAGCTTTTGGAAGAAGCGGTGCGGAAATTGAAAATGCAGAGGGAATCGCCCCCAGAGGGGTACAGGAAAAGGGCTCCCGTCCCCCTGGAATTGATGGTGGATACCTTCTTAAGGGAGGATTATATACCTTCTGTTTCTCTTAAAATGGAAATATATAAAAGGCTCATGTCTGCCCGGGACTGGGAGGAGATAAGGAAGATTAGGCAAGAAGTGGAAGACCATTTCGGTCCTCTGCCTCCGGAAGGGGAGAACCTCTTCCATCTGGCCCGGCTCCGGGTTTTAGCCCAGGAACTGGAAATAGTGGGCGTGCAACAGAAGGGCGAAGAGGTGGAAATACGGCTGGACCATGCCTTGCCTTCCATAAAGGGGGAAGATCTCCTTTTGCTGGCCAGGCGTTTTCCCCGGCGCCTTTATTTTTCCACTGTAGGGGGGCTCAGCTTAAAAGTCAGGATTAAAGGCTTAAGCCAAAGGGAGGTGCTTTCCCTTTTAGAGAGCATTTTAAAGGAGCTGGGCAGCTTGGGGAAGGAAGGGTTGGCGGAAGGGGAAGGGGTCTAGATGTTATGGGGGCAATGGCTGGGCTATTGGTAGCTTCTATCTGAAAAGATGTGGCAGTACGGAGAAAAGCTTTTATTGTGCCTTTTGATTTTGCTGGCCGCCCTTTGGTTGCTCAGGGTGGGGTACGGTTTTTTTGATAAAGTATCTCGAGTTCAGATCAGGGAGCCCCAGAGGGCCAAAACCTTGAGCACCCTTCTGTCTTCCCTATGGCGTTACTTTGTATACGGGGTGGCCGACCTCCTTATACTCCAGCAGTTTGTAAATATCACGCCCCTCCTGGCAGGAGCGGGATTTTTAGGCCTGGTGGTGGGTATCGGTGCCCAAAGCCTTATCCGGGATGTGATTACGGGTTTTTTCATCCTGTTTGAGGACCAATTCCATGTGGGCGATTTTGTAGAGATAAACGGGCAATTTTCCGGGAGAGTGGAGGAATTGGGGTTAAGGCTTACGGCCATAAGGGAATGGAGCGGCAGAAAATTTTATATCGCCAACAGTGAGATAAAAACCCTCAGGAACTACAGCCGCCATCAGTTACGGGCCATAGTCACCATAACCTTTCCCTTTGAGGGGGATCCCCAGAAAATAAGGGCGGTGCTGGAACAGGCCTGCAGGGAAATAGGCGAGGACTACGATTCCCATTTGATCAAAGGGGAGAATGGCCCCGTGGGCCCCCCCCAAATTTACGGAGTTACCGACTATAGATAAAAACAATAAGGGAGGTCAATTCACCTTGACCGCGTTGGTCCACCCTGATTCCCTCTGGACGGTGGAAAAGGCCTTGAGGGAAAGGGTGTGGCAGTTATGCTGGCAGCATGGGATTTTGCCCACCAGGCTTTATGGAGATTTTAGGCCCTATCCCCCTGGTTTTAAAACCGGTGGAAAAAATGAATAAACCCCCCCGTAAGGATTATATACTAACAGTGAAAAAAGTTACTCTGGCAAGGTTACCCACAGAGGCAAAGGGGGGATAGACAGCAGTGAAGGCGACAGGCATTGTACGTCGAATCGACGATCTGGGCCGGGTAGTAATCCCCAAAGAGATCAGGCGCACCTTGCGCATACGGGAAGGGGACCCCTTGGAGATCTTCATTGACAGGGAAGGCGGAGTGATCCTGAGAAAATATTCTCCCATCGGCGAATTAGGGGATTTTGCCAAAGAATATGCCGATTCTCTCCATGAGGCCATAGGTCACATAGCCCTGATAGCCGATCGAGACAATATCATAGCAGTGGCGGGAGCCCCTAAAAAGGAGTTTTTGGATAAACCTATCGGCCCTGCGGTGGAAAAAGCTATGGAAGAGAGAAAGCCGGTGGTGATAAATGAGCCTACGGAGGAAATGTCCTTGGTGGAGGCAGAAGGGGAGGCCTACAGGTTTACGGCTCAGGTGATAGCCCCCATCGTGGCCGAGGGTGACGCCATCGGCGCGGTGATCATCTGTTCCCGGGAGCCAGGGGTAAAGATGGGGGAGTTGGAGTTGAAGCTGGCCGAGACGGCAGCAGGATTTTTAGCTAAACAGCTGGAACAGTAGGGCCTAAAAGAAACGGCGTGTAAGCAAACGGCGTAAAAACGCCGTTTCTTTTTTATAAGACCTGTGTTAGAATATAAAGGGCAAAATTTCCGGGGCGGCTTTCCCCAATCCCCCCGCTGGGATAGGGGCAGGGAGGCTAATGATGGGGCTTGCCTCTGAAGTGGCCAGAATAGAGGAATTCCTTTCTTCCCTAGGATTAGACCCTCTCCAGGGACTGACGGTGGTGGCTGCTGCTTCCCTACCGGACATATCTCTGGACCCCGGGATGGGGCTGCTTGTCTTGGATATACATAGCCCTTCGGTGTTGTTGCAAGTTAAGGCTCGCCTTTTGAATTTTTATCCCGGGGATCACAGAATCTCCTTCATAGGAAAAGGAGGGGTGACGGAAACGTCCCTGGACTCCCTGGACAGGTGGGAAGGAAAGGGGGATCTGGTGGCCATTTATTTGCCCCCCTATCCTCCGGGACGGGATAGGACCTTGTGGGGGCTGAAAAAGATAGTGGCCGCCCTCCGGGGACCCGGGGGATGTCCCTGGGATAGGGAGCAGACCCATGAGAGCCTGAAACCCTGTCTTCTGGAGGAGACCTATGAGGTTCTGGAAGCCATAGGGGAAGGGGATAAAAGCAAGCTGCAGGAAGAACTGGGAGATCTTCTCCTGCAGGTGGTCTTCCATGCCCAGATAGCCGAAGAGGAGGGAAGCTTTACCCTGCAGGACTCCCTGGAGACCATCTGCCGGAAGATGAGGCGGCGCCATCCCCATGTTTTTGGAGGGGAGGTCCTTCCTGGAGCCCGGGCGGTCTTGAAGAAATGGGAAGAGATCAAAGTTCAGGAGAACAAAGGGAAAAGGGATCTCTTTGCTTATCCCAAGGGATTGCCTGCCCTGGCCAGGGCCTTCAAGGTACAGGAGAAGGCCGCCAGGAAGGGCTTCGACTGGTCGGAGATGGAGGGGGTATGGGCCAAGGTGGAAGAGGAGCTCCGGGAGTTGAAGGGGGCTTGCCAAGGGGGTCAGCCCTCCCTCATAGAGGCGGAACTGGGGGATCTGCTTTTCGCGGTGGTCAATCTGGCCCGCTGGCTGGGGGTGGAACCGGAAAGCGCCTTGAACAGAGCTGTTCAGCGATTCATAAAGAGGTTTCATTATATGCAGGATAAGATAGAAAAAGGGGGGAGGGACATGGAAAAACTTGCTTTAGAGGACTGGGATAAATTATGGGAAGAGACGAAAAATATTGAAAAATAAAAGGCAATGAAGGAGATTGCTGGATTGTGGCGAATAAAAGGGGCATAGAAAATTCACAAGGAGGGTGGTAAGGGATGAATAAGGCAGAACTGGTGGACAGCGTGGCGGAGAAAACCGATCTCACCAAGAAGGAGGTGGAGAAGGTAATCAACGCGGTGCTGGAGACCATAGAAGAGGCCCTGGTTGAAGGGGATAGGGTCCAGCTGGTGGGTTTTGGAACTTTCGAGGTCAGGGAAAGGGCTCCCCGCACCGGGAGGAACCCCCGGACCGGAGAGGAGATCCAGATAGCGGCAGCCAGGGTGCCGGTATTTAAGGCGGGGAAAGCCCTCAAGGAAGCGGTATCCGCTTCTAAATAGGCATCCATGCGTTTGGATAAATATTTAAAGGTATCCCGTCTGATAAAGAGGCGCCCTTTAGCCAAAGATATCTGCGAGGCCGGGGGGGTAGAGGTAAACGGCAGGCTGGCGAAGCCCAGCACTCCGGTCAAGCCGGGAGATATCCTGACCTTGAGGCTGGGGGAAAGGCTGATAAGGGTGGAGATTTTGGCCACCCCGGATAACCCCAAAGCCTCCCAGGCCAAAGAAATCTATCGCCTCCTGCCTTCGATTCAGCCTTCCCAGGAAGATGAATAGATCCCGTCCGTCCCTG
>DRZV01000058.1 GCA_011375465.1 Neomoorella mulderi | reverse complement strand
GCTCATAGGGATAGGCCTTGGCGAAGCCCTCCAGGCCCATTATCCTCAGGAACTTATGGGCCACCTCCAAACATTCCCTCCGGGGTCGACCCCGCAACTCCAGTCCCAGGGCCACATTGTCTTCCACATTGCGCCAGGGCAAAAGGGTATAATGTTGGAACACCATACCTATCTCCCTCCGGGGCTTTTCTATCCTCTCCCCCCGGTAGAACACCGCTCCGCTGGTGGGCTGCTCCAATCCCGCTATTATACGCAGGAGGGTGGACTTGCCGCATCCGGAAGGCCCTACCAGGCAAAAAAATTCGTTCTCCTGTATCTCCAGGTGGATCTCCTTCAGGGCTTCGATGGCCTGGCCGTTCTTTAAGAAAAAGGTCTTGCTGAGATGGTCTATAAGGAGCACCGTTCCTGCTGGGGCCTTTTTCTGGAAAGGGAAAACCTGAGTCTGGGCCACAATGCCACCTCCTTTTTATCCCCGATAAAACCAGTGGAGCTCCCTCTGGGCCAGCCAGCGGAAAAAGAGATCGAGGGCTCCGCCTATTATACCGATGTAGGCCATGCCCACCAATACCACCTCGGTGCGCCACAAAGAATAAGAATACCAGACCAGATATCCCAGCCCCGCCAGGCTGCCCGGTATCATCTCTGCGGATATGACTGTCCTCCAGGCGATGCCCAAGCCCACCCTTATGCCGTTTACGATGTGGGGGGCGGCTCCGGGCAGGAGGACCTTGAAAAAGACGTCCCGGGAAGAAGCCCCCAACACCAGGGCCGCCTCTATAAACCGCCTATCCACACTCTGGGCCGCATGGATCGACTCTATCCATATGGGGAAAAAGGCGCCGATAAAAATCAGGAATACCATGGCCAATTTAATATTGTTGAGCCAATGATATGCTGGTCCCTCGTTTATCCCCCACAAGGTGGCCAGGCTGGCTATACCAAACCAGAGAAGGGTTAAGGGCATCCAGGCTAGGGGGGCTACAAAGCGCAGGAAATTGAGAACCCCGTTGAACAGCTTAAACAAAAGGGGACAGTAACCCATCAGCAGGCCTACAGGAACCCCCACCAGTATAGCCAGGAAAAAACCTGCTAAAACCCTGGCCAGGCTTATGCCCATATTCTGCAAAAGAGAACCCTGTCCCACCACATCTTTCCATGGCTGAAAAAATATAGACAAAACCGTCTCCGGGTAAGGCAGGACCACGGGGTTGTCCAAACGAGAAGCATAGAACTTCCAGGCCAGCAGGCATAACAGGGGTACCAGCAAAGTGAGGACCTGATCCTTCAAAGAAGACCAGATCTCCGTCCCGCGTGTCCAGGAGAGGCTTTGATATTTTTCCACGGTGCGATACCCCCCCTTTTATTCAAGAGGGGGCTGGTAAGCCCCCTACTTTTTCGGCAACATGCTGAAATCGAATAGCTCCCCTTTCACCTCATCCAGCTTTTTGCCCTTCAGCTTGCCTGTGAGCACCCCTTCCCTGTTGAGGGCGTCCAGGTAATTGCCCGCCCCCTTCAACCAGGCGGCGTCAGGCTTGTCCTGGTAGATCACCGTCTCATCAGCTTTCCTGGCGATTTCCAGGGGCAACCCGGTCCACTGGGCCACTATGGCATTGTATTCCTCTGGATTTTGCTTGCACCACTGGGTAGTTTTGTGCCATAGCTCTAAAAAGGCGGTTAGGGCCTCTTTCTTGTCCCTTATGGCCATATCCGTAGCCCCGATGACGCAGCAGGGGAAAGAAGGCCATTCTTCCCGGGGCACCACGTCTTGAATCTGGGCCACAACTTTGCCCACCCCGTCTGCCTCGGCTTTCTGGGGCTCAGGCTGGGAGCTGACAAACCCCAGGACCTGCTTGCTGGCCAAAGCGGGTATGAAATTGGTTCCGGATTTCAGGTCAACCCACAGGATATTGGCCCCCCGGTCGTTGGGATCCCAGGTGGTTTTTAAACCATTTTGTTTAAAGATTATGTCAAAGGCTAGGGTGGGGGTCCAATTGCGGCAGGCGCCGATTTTTACAGGTTCGGAACTTCTGCGCACCAGATCTAAAAATTCTTGCCAGTTATTGATCTGACTATCCTCTTGCAAGGCCAAGGCGAAACCGCAGCAATTTAAAGGGCTGATGATCTTCATGGGAACTCCCCTATCTATCCCTGTCATATAGGCGATAATGGCGGTGAGGGCTACATCCAGCTGGCCCTGGGCCATTAAATTGATGGCCCCTTCCACTCCAGTATCGGGAACTATAACCAGGTCTGCCACCTTTTTCTCGCCCTTTATAAGCTCATACCTCTCGTTGGGCACTACAGGCTTAAAATACACACCCCAATCTTTGAAGGCCTCTCCCTTCTGCAGCGCCACCTGCATGGGGGTGTGGCAAGTCCCCTTGCTGAACCTTATCCTCAGCTCTGGTACCTGGGCCTTTTCTGCCGTGCCCCCCTTGCTGCAGCCTCCCAAAAAGGCCAAGGCCAGGAAAAGGCTCAAGAGGATACCTATCCAAGACTTCTTCATCCCTACCCCTCCCCGAAATTTTTTAATCTATCTCTTCTTTCTGCTTTTTTCTTTCTGTTCCTTTATAAATTGCATGACATATTGTTATACCTCCCGGTAGAACCAATGGTATCTCTTTTCCGCAAAATGACGGAAAAGAAAATCCATAAGGGCCCCCACCAGGCCGATGCACACCATGCCCATCATAACCACGTCGGTGCGGCCCAGGGTATAGGCGTGCATTATCAAATAGCCCATCCCGGCGATGCTACCTGGCAGCATTTCGGCAGAGACCAAGCTCATCCAGGCGATACCCAACCCTATGCGCATCCCGTTCACTATGTGGGGAGAAGCGGCTGGAAGCAGCACCTTGAAGAAAAGATCTTTCTCGGTGGCCCCCAGGACCAAAACTGCGTCCAGCAAGGGTTGAGGGACGCTCTGAATGGCATGGATGGAGCTGGTCAATATGGGGAAAAAACCAGCGATGAAGATCACGAAGAGCATGGATATCTTTATATTGCCCAGCCAAAAATAGGCTGGCCCCCCTTCCACCCCCATCAGGTGAGCCAGGCTGGCCACCCCGAACCAGGCCAGCACCAGAGGAACCCAGGCCAGGGGAGCGATGGGGCGAAAGAGGCTGAGGAAAAAATTGCTGAAGGTGAAGAAGCAGGGGTAAAAACCCATAAGCACCCCTAAGGAGACCCCCAGGACCACCGCTAAAGAATATCCCCCCATGACCCGAAGGAGGCTGATGGCCAAATTTTTCACCAGAGGGCCCATGCCGATAAGGTCCTTGTGGGGGGAGACCAATAAAAGCGCCACCCTTTCCGGCGGCGGCAGTACCACTGGATTGTTCAAACGCCAGGACAAAAATTTCCATAAGATAATAAAGATCATGGGGAGTACCAGGGGAAAAACGCCGGTGTAAACGCGCCTTTTCAATCTGTTCCCAGGGATCATGTCCACCTCCAAAAGAAAAGGGGGGACCCTGGGGTTTCCAGGGGTCCCCTTATGGTAGTCCCGCTTTATTACTTTTTAGGCAGCAGGCTGAAATCGAAAAGCAAGCCCTTGACTTCTTCCAGCGTCTTTCCCTTTAGGGAGCCAGAGAATTTGTTCATTTTATTGAGCATCTCTAAATAGGTACCGGTGCACTGCATCCAATTGTCCGTGGGTTGGGAGAGGTAGGCCATGGAACCTTCTGCCTTTTGGGCCACCTCCACCGGCATGCCCAGCCACTGGGCGGCTATCTGGGCAGCCTCATTGGGATGCTCCTGGCACCACTTAAAGCTCTTGTCCATGAGGACTAAGAAGGCTTTGAGAGCTTGAGGGTGTTCCCTTATGACCTCCTCCCGGGCAGCGATGACGCAGCAGGGAAAGTCTTTCCATTGGCCCTTGGGCGGCAAGTCCCTGAGCTCGGCCACCACCTGACCCACCCCCTGGGCTTCCGCCAGCTGGGGATAGGGCTGGGGCCCCACGAAGGCGTCCACCTGCCGGCTGCTCAGGGCAGGCAGCAGGCTCTGGGTATCCTTCAGATCCACCCAGAGGATGTTGGCTTTGGTGTCGGAAGGATCGTTGGTCATTTTGAGCCCTTGCTGATGGAAGACGCTTTCAAAGGCTATCTTGGGGCTGCTGGTGGGGGAATGATAGCCCACTTTAACCGGCTCTTTGGCTTCGCGGGCCAATTTAAGAAATCCATCCCAATCTTTTACAGGACTGCCCTTGGGAAAAACCAGACCCATGCCGCCCACGTTGAGGGGGCTGATGATCTTTATGGGTACCCCCTGATCGATGCCCATCATCATGGCGGTCATGGCCCCCAGGGCCAGATCTAGATGTTTTTGGGCAAAGAGGGTGGTGCTCTCCGCGCCGCTCTTGGTTACCACCAATTCCAATTGGGCCAGCTTTTTATCCCCTTCCATGAGATCATATTTTTCTCCCGGCACCACAGGTTTGAGGTATACGCCCCAGCTTTTCAGCTCCTCCCCCTTCTCGGTTACCACCTTTAGAGGGGTATGACAGGTAACCCGGATATAGCCTACTTTTAAGACGGGTACCTGTGTAGAAGTCTGGCCCGGCGCAGCCTCTTTCTTAGCCCCGCAGCCTCCCATAAAAAAGATCGCCGAAAGTAGGATCAAAACCCCCAGGCCGACACCTATTATACTTTTTCTCATATTTAGGACCCACCTCCTCCGCTGGGTTTAAGATTGTAGTTCTTCACTTTTCCCAACTTTCCTTGCATGTATAACATTACTTTTAGTTATGGTTTTGCCCGGGCTCCCCTATGGATATGTCTTTTCAGGTTTAACTGCTGAGCTCAATAGGGGCTATGCCTTCGGGAACGGCAAATTTTTGTACTCTTTTTTCACTCGAGCGCCTCCAAAAGGTGAAAATCGAACACCTCCCCTTTAACCTCTTCCAGGGTTTTCCCTTTTAGTTTACCTTGGAATAGGTTTCTCTTGTTTAACTCCTCGACATATATGGCCGTGGCCTGCATCCATGCGGGGGTAGGAGTGTGATGAGCGATTACATTTTGCTCTGCCCTGCTGACGGAATGCTCAGGGAAGCCTAACCACTTAGCTGCCAGGGTGTGGGTTTCTTGGGGGTGGAGCTTGCACCAATTGGCCGACTTATGCCATAAATTTAGGAAAAGCTGCAAGGCTTCCTTTTTATGCTTTATGGCTGTCTCCGTGGCGCTTATGGTACAACAAGGGTAGTCCCTCCAGTCCACTCCGGATCCCATATCGAGCACCTGGGCTATGGTTACCCCTAATCCCCTCCTTTCTGCTTCATAAGCCTCCACCTTTCCTGTGGCGATGCCGTCTACCCTCTTTTCCTCCAGGAGTTTAAGGGGATCCTCTTGAGGTTTTAGATCAACCCAGATTATATCGGCCTGGTGCTCCTCGGGATCCCATGTGGTCCGGAGCCCTTTTTGGGTAAAAATCATATCGAAAGTAAGGGTAGAAGTCCAAGCTCGAGATGCCACGATTTTTAAAGGTTTGTCCCTTAGAGGAACTTTTTCCAGAAAGTCCTTCCAGCTATTCATCCCGTGATCTCTATGGATTACCAGGGCAAAATTACAACCGCAAAGAGGGCTTATTATTTTCAAAGGGACTCCTTTGTCTATGCCCGAAAGATGGGTTACTATGCATCCCAAAGCCACATCAACTTCCCCTTTATCCATCAGTTCCACTGCCGGCCTAGGGTCCTTCACCACCAGCACTTCCGCCACTTTTTGCCCCTGGGAAATTAAATCATACTTTTCTCCGGGGATAATGGGTTTTAAGTATGAACCCCAATCCCGGAACTCTTCGCCTTTTTCTACCAAAACCTGCATCGGGGTATGGCATACGGTACGGTCGTACTTTATTTTCAATGTAGGCACCTTTTCCGAGGGAGGAGGAGTTTTCAAAGCAGGTGTACAACCGCTGCTCCCCAATGCCATAAATAAAATAGCCAAAATACAAGCAAAGGCGATTCTCTTCCCCATTTTTCTCATTGTTGAATTCCCCCTCGAAGCTTTTCTACCTCCTTCTGGTCTGGTTCTCCCTTTTTTCCGAATATCCTCCATACACGATATTCCTTTTAGTTATGGGCCAGTTAATAAAAAAGCCCGCTCCCTGCGGGCAAAAACTTCTATGAGTGCTTTTCTCCCAAGATATCGCTCAGTTTTATCTCCTTGACATCCCTGGGGACTTCCAGATCCTGTATTTTGGTGAAACCCACCCTCAACTTGCCCCGGTAAATGCTCTTTCCCAAACCATCTTCATTTAGCCTGGTGATGTATATTGATGTATATATTGTTATCGTGATCTACCCCTATCAGCCGGTAACGCCCGCCCGGGGGAGAGATGATCCTCCAGCTGCCGTCCCTTTCTCTTATGTTGACGGTATCTTTCTCCAGGTCATCGTAGATAAGGCAATCGTGATCGAAGAGGGTAGCCATGTGTCCAATCCGGGAGAATGTGATTGGCATCGGTCCAGTATACCCTATAAATACCTTTTCCCGTCTCTACTTTCATGTAGATCACATTGGTCCCGGTGGAATAAGCGGTATCGACTATCTTGCTCCCTGGGGGTAGATCTTTTTATGGTTATGGAGACCTCATGGACCCCTTCTTCAGGAAAAAGCTGAGTTAAAACAGCGCAAGCCTTCCCTCCAGTTGCATTATATAAGCCCATAAGGGCTATATCCCTATCCTCCAGCCACTTAAAATAAGAGACTTTTTTCTCCTCTGTATCCACCAATCGGGTCAGCTGGCGGCCGGGCATAGAGTATATCTCCACCAGATCGTCTTTGACCACGGCCATATATTTACGGCTGGAGGAATAATAGACCCTCCCAGAGGCCACGGATTCGGGAATATTTTCATCTTTACGGATCTCAAAGGGGGCGGCGGGGGCCAACAGCACCTGTCCAAGTAGACATACACTCCCAACTGAAAGGCCAGGGTGGCCAGCAGCCAGAGAATAAGGCTCTGGGAATGACGGGAAGCTCTCTTCATCCCTTCCCCCCTACTGCACTATGAAGGCGGTGGGCACCATCCGTTCCCCTAACATACCGCAGGGTTTGTCCACCACCCTGCCCTTGTAGAACATGGTGGTGCTGGAACCGCCGTCCAGATTGGCCGCCACGTAGGCCCCTTGCTCGTAGAGTATGTTCTGGATGTCCAGGAGGGTGGCCCCCAGAGAATAACCCGGCTGTCTCCCATCCACCACCAGCATCAGTATGGTTCCATCTCGCCGCTGCCCGATGGCTGTCCGGGGAGCTATACCCCATCCCCCATCCCCCTCGGTTATGGCCTTACGCCCATTGACTATGAGGGGGGTCCGAAGGTTACGCCCTCAGAAATTTTCATCTTTTTCATCTCTTCCACCGTATATATTTGCCTGTGACCAGAACCCCGTCCTTAGTAAGGCCCACCACATCCACAGGCCCCTTGATATCTTCCCCCACCACAAAGCGCCCGTTTTTAATGACCACCCCATAGGGCAGCCTTCCCACCCCTGTGCCCTGGGGGTCATGGAACCCACCGGCATTTATGGCGGCTATGGCGTTATTGTTCAAGGCTATGGTGCTCACCGTATCCCCTTTTTCAAAGATGTCTCTGGCAGTGGCCAGCTTTACCCGGGTGGGATCAGGTACCTCCAGGAGATAACCCTGGAAACGGGCGTCCTTTACCTCCACAAACCGCAACTGGTCATCCATGATGCCTGCTGGCGAGATTGAAAGGATCCTGCCTCAGGGAGTGATAATCCTTGTCCGGGCCCAGGATAGAAGCCAATTGCTCTGGGGACAGCAGCCAGGTAATGTAATGGGGATGGCGGGAGTTTAAGATGGCCCCGATTATACTGCTGCGTACATTTTTAAAAGGCCCGTACAGTATAACCACGGGCCCGGTGAATAGGAAGAGGAGGAGGTTGAGGATTAGAAAGAAGGTCAGCCTCTTGGCCATTACCCCTAAAAACTTCACATTCGCCCCCCCTGTTAAAGCTTGGTGTAGTTCTCGGTGGTAAGCCTTTCTTTAAATCTCTCCAGATCCACCCCATTGCCCATCCATATGCGGCGGAGCTTGTAGGGATGGTCTCCCACATGGACCCATCCCGCTTCAGAGGTAAAGGCCAGGCGATAACCCATCTCTCCTAAAACTTTTAAAGTGGATTCATCATATTTCCCATAGGGGTAGGCAAAATAGCGAGGAGCCGGGCCTAAAATCTCGTCCAGCTTGTGCTGGGCCTCCTCTATCTCCTTTTTCTGCTTTTCCCTAGGAAGGCCGCCCAGGGGTGTATGGTTCTGGGTATGATTGGCCACCTTCATCCCTGCAGCTTCCATCTGTAACCATCATCGAAGGTTATCACCACCGGTTTGGGCGGCAACCCCTTCTCCCCCCTTATGTAGCCATAGAGATCCTCCAGGGAGATGGTGGTGTAATTGTGCTCGTAGAGGTAGGCCATGTGCTGTTGAAAAAGTTCCGGCGATATGACCGTATTATTGTTTTTCTCCCGCCCTATTTCATGGTACATGAGCACGGGGACCCCCGGAGGAAAACTCAAGGCCTCTTCTTTTCCCCCTGATCCTTTTTGTTCCAGGGAGATGGGGGATGCTTTTTTCTCCAAGGTCCCGCAGGCTGCTGAAAACAAGAGTAGACCTATAAAAAGAAAAGCGATTAAAATCCCCTTCCTCACCCTATCAACCCCTTATCAATTTTAAAGAAAAGGGGGATTTGCAGCAATAGCACAAAGGTAAAATTTATGTTAAATTTCCCCCGGCCCCTTCCGCAGGACCCTGGAACGGGGATCTATCCAGAGGGGCTGCAGGTATTCCCCTGCAGCCCTGGCCACCAGATGCAAATCTTCTTCAGAACCGAAATGGATCCATATCAGTGCGCCCAAACGCTGACCCAAGCTCCTAAGGAGTGACCGGGTCTCCTCCTTTTCCAGATCGGCTATAAGGCTGTCGGTACACACCACCAATCTGTCCCCAGGCCGGGCCCTTTCCTCCACGTATACCAAGGCAGGCCGGATCACCGTGCCCCCTCCCCCGCAAAGGGCGGGCAGCCGCACCAAATCCGCCCGGGAGCGGAGTATCTTATCCCCCCGCACTTCTGTATCCCAGGGAACCAGGCGGAGCTGTCCGCCCCCTGACCTTTTAATAAAAGAAAAAATTATATCCCCTATCAGGAGGAGTTCCTCCTGCCCTACTGAACCGCTTATATCGGCCAAAAACCAGAGGCTCCTGCCTCCGCAGCGGATGTTCCCGGGATAAAAGGGGTGCTTGCGGGAAGGCCGACACCAGGTCTGCCTTACAGCTCCATGCCCCAAGAAGGAAGCCAGCCTTTCCCGGAGCAGGGTCTCCCAGGGCAGGCGCAGATCGAATTGGCTCTCCAGGGTTCGGGTCAAGCCCCCCAGCTCTTCCCCCGCTGCTCGGGCTTGGGATATGGCCTCTTTAGATATATCCTGCCATACCTGGGAAGGGGAAGATGAGCCCTGAGCTTGGGCCAAGACCCCCTCCCTTACCACCACTCCCCCCTGGGGAAGGGGACGACCGTGGACATCCCTCCCTTCCCCCCTGCCTGGGGAATCAGGAGAAGAGCCACCCCCTGGCGAAGCCTCGGGGGGGAGGTGTTTTACGATATAGCGGAAGAGGTCGTCCCAACCCCAATGCTCCAGATCGGGATAAGAGAACATCTGGGAAATGGGGCTGGGCAAGGCCCCTCCAAGGGCCTGGGTTAAAAATCTCCGAAAAGAGGCCCTATCCCAGACCCCTTCTAGAGGTAAGAGTTGAGCTTCAGGGATGAGGGGGGCTAGAAAACCCGCATTGACCACAAAATCCATGCACAGGTTGGCTATATACTGGAGTTTCTGGGGATCCCGGCCGCTGGCGGAGGAGACCTCCTTTACCAGGCGTTCTGCGCTCCAGGGGTGTCGGAGGAGGAGATGGGCCACCTCGTGTATTATAAGAGCCTTTAAGTCTGGCACAGCCTGGGCCTGACCTTCGGCAAAGTCCCCCCGACACCTCTCCACATGCCAGGCCACCACGGCGCACCAAAAGGCGGGATTCACATAGATATAACCATCTCGACCTGCAGCGGCACTCCCCTCCAATTCGGGAGGGGTGAGGACAATGGGGGCCTGGAGCAGGAGCCAGCGGATGAACTCAGGCTGAGCCCCTGCTAGAAGGGTGAAATATACCTCTCTGAACCGGGCGGCCAAAACCTTTAAATCCTCTCCGGCCAGCCGCCGGGCCTCCCTCTCGATGAGCTCTTTAAGCTGGCTCTTCATAACCCCACCTTTTTCTCGCTGCTGTCCAGCTTCCTCAATTCCCTGATGGCCAAAAGGCGGTAGAACTCCTCCTCGGAAAACTTGCGCCTTTGGTACCAAAACTCCTTCCTCACCAGCTCCCCCTGGGGGTTATACACCTCGATGGCAGGACCGTCCTCCCGGTGGAGCCTTCCCTGGCAGCGCCATTCCCGCCGTCGGGGTAAACCGTTCTCATAAAATTCCTCCACCGCCGGTCCCCCCTCCCGGTGCACCCGGTTTAAATGCCACCATACCCGGCTCTTTATTTTGCGGTTCTCATAGTACTCCTCTTCCACCTGGTAGCCGTCCATATGCTTTAACTCCTTCATGGTTTCCCCTCCTAGCCGTCCTTGGCCCTTTTATGAAGGGCTTGCCCCAGAGCTGCTTGCCAGTTTTCCAGGGTGTTGAAATTCCTTATAGAGGAGGCAAATTCTGACCCTACCACATCCTCCAGGGTCATCCCCAACATCTCGCCCTTTTCCAGGACCTTCAGGACACCTTCCCTCTGGTCAGCCAAGAGCCTGGCCGCCACTTCTGCCCATAGCCGGCCCTCTTCTCCTGCCCCCTCTGCCTCCCGGTAAAACTCCCTTTCCCAGAGGCGGGCGAAATAAGCCTGTACGGAAAACTGGGCCAGGCCGTTCAGGGTCCGAGCTTCCTCATGAGCCTTTCCTGCCAGACGTCTCAGGCAGTAGAGGGCCCGCTGAGAGGAGAGCCGGGGATCGCTTCCCCGCACAAAAGCGTCCATGCCCCAGAACACCGGCACCACATATTCCTTCCCGTATTCCCTAAGAAGACAGCTCAATATATGATCCAGGTTTTCTATAATAAGATCGTCCCATTCATCACCATAGTTATGTTCCTCCTCCAGGGCTGATGCCACCGTCCTGCCGGCAAGGACTCCTATGGCCCAGAGGAGGGCGGGGGAAAACTGCCCTTCTGCCTTCTCGCCCCTTAAAAAATCCAGGATTTCCTGGCGCCTAGCCCAGTAACTGGCTAAAAGCTCCCCTTCCTTAGTTCCCAACCAGGCAGTAGCCTTAAGCCGCATCTCCTCGGGGCTCAAAGTTTCTCCCCAGCCCAAGCGGAATTCCAGCTCTGCCTCCAGAAGGCATTCGCAAGAGCGGGGGGAGGTGAATTGCCTCAGCGTTTCCGGGGCTTCAGGCGTTTCAGGTTTGGAGGCCAGCTTGGCCAGATAGCCCAGGAGAAAGGGATCGGCATGGGGCCACTTCTTACGAGCGTAGTTATACCAGGCCTCAGCAGTAGGGGGGCCTACCCGGTAAACAGCCATGCGGTTTAAAAGGGGCGCTGGCAGGGGTAGAGCTACGGAGCTCTCTTCGGGCGCGTTACCGGCAGCCACTATCTTGACTTCTGGAGAGAAGACTATGCTGCCCGCCCTCTTTTCGTCTACCAGCTTATAGGCCACCCCCCTTATATCGTCGCGGTTCACATTGGTGATCTCGTCCAGAAAGACTATCCCGGGGTAAGAAGCCAGGAGGGCAGCCCATTCCATGGGGATAAACCGGGTGACCCTGCTTCCCCCCACCTGGCCTTCCCGGGGGATGCCAGAAAAATCTGAAGGTTCATGGGAGAGAAGGAGGACGTCCACAAAGAAGAAGGGCCTCTTTCCCTGGGCCTTTATCCCCTCCAGAAGGTTTTCCCTCTCTTTTTCCGGAAGCCTGCTGAACTCTCCATAGTCCAAAAAAACTTCACCCAAAAGCCGGGCTATCTCCCGGGCAGCTGCCAGAACCCCTGCGGTTTTCCCCACCCCGCTGGGCCCCAGGAACAGGGCAGGACGGGAGGGTTTCCCCAGCCTCCTGGCCGCAATATATTCCCTCACTATGGTCTCCCTCACTCCGTTGGCATCCAACACAGGCCCATCACCAGCCTTTCTGATCTCCCTCTTCATCTTAGCGCAAAATAATATTCCGGGCAAATGTCCATCCACCAATTAACAAAAAGAGGGCTCTATCCATATATTGTCAATAAGGATTTCCAAGGAGGCGAAGATTATGGAGTACATCCGCAGGGATTCCCCTGCTCCAGATTTCACCGGGGAGGCCCTTTACAAAGGCAGGCCCATAGAAATACGGCTTTCCGATTTCCGCCATATGTGGACGGTGCTTTTCTTCTACGCCAGCGATTTCACCTTTGTCTGACCCCTGGAACTGGCCGCGGTGGCGGACCGATATGCTGTTTTCCGCAGCCTCAATGCCGAAGTGTTGGGGATAAGCACCGATAGCATATACAGCCATAAAGTATTCACCCAGATCTCCCCCAGTGCCCGTAAGGTGGAATATCCCCTTGTGGCAGACCGTAACCATCATATTTCCAGGCTATATCAGGTGCTGGATGAGGAGAGGAGAATAGCCTATAGGGCCACCTTCATCATCACACCGGAACCCCAGACCATCTCCTTCTGGAACGTTTATCCCAGGGAGGTGGGCCGCAACGTGGATGAGATCGGCAGGGTGCTGGAGGGCTTACAATACTTCCAGCGCACCGGCTTAGGGATCCCCCCTTCTTGGCAGCCGGGAGAGCCGGGGATAAGGCGGGATTTCGATAAGGTGGGCACGGTATGAAAAAACCTTTCTCCTCTCCAGGAAATGGGGTTATAATAAAGCTAGACCCCCATCTCAAGGAGAGGAAAGCGATGTCGGACAGGGACGACCTCCACCGGGAAGCTGTGGCCTGGTATAACCGGGGTGTGGACTTCACCAAAGCAGGGCGCCATAAGGAAGCCCTTTACTGTTATGAGCAGGCTCTGGAGCTGGATCCCGAAATGGTGCTGGCTTGGAATAACAAGGGCTGGAGCCTGGCAGAATTGGGGCGCCACGAAGAGGCCTTGCCCTGCTTTGATAAGGTGCTGGAACTGGATCCCCAATCATATCTGGCCTGGAACAATAAAGGGCGCAGCTTGGCTGACCTGGGCCGCTATGAGGAGGCCCTCGTCTATTTCGATAAGGCCCTGGAGATAAACCCCCAGTATGTGGAAGCTTGGTACAACAAGGGTAGCGGCCTTTTGGTACTGGGCCGCTACCACGAAGCTCTGATCTGCTTTGAGGAGGCCCTAAAATACAGCCCCCGCTTTGCTCCTGCTTGGTATAACCGGGGTGTAGCCCTTTTGATGCTGGGCCAATACGAAGAAGCCCTGGAATCCTTTGAAAAGGCCCTGGAGATAAATCCCTATTATGTAAAGGCCTGGAACAACAGAGGGGGCATCCTCACCAAGCTGGGACGCTATGAAGAAGCTCTCCATTCCTTCGATAAGGCCTTAGAATTGAACCCCTTAGATGCTAAAATATGGTATAACAAGGCCCGAATTTTGGAGAAACTCGGCCGGACAGAGGAAGCCCAAAAGTGCGATGAACAGGCCCGAAAATTGAACCCAAATCTTTTCCAGTAGCTTATTTAAAGAGCCTGTCCAGGATCCTGCCCATGGCTCTGCCGGCAGCCTTTCGGGCTGCCCTCTTGGCCACCGCTTCCGGACCCTTGCTGAGGGCCTGTACATCCCCCAAAAACCTGGCCAAACCGTAGAGCCAGCTTCTGATGGAGGATACAGGATTTCTCTTCCTGGCCAATCCCTTCACCCCCTAGATTTTATAGCTCACCGCCACTATGAAGCTTCCCTCCTGGGCCGACTTCTCCATCTCCAGGGCTTCCCCCCTGGGGCCTGTAAACTCCGGGCCAAAAGACAAAACAGTGCGGGCCATTTTCTCCTTCCCCGGCAGCAGGGCCAAGAGCTCCTCCAGGGTGAAGAAACGGGCTTTCCGGAATACCGAGGAGGGGTTATGCTGGGCCTTTTCCCGGTAAAAGCGGGCCCAGGGGCTATCCTCGGCTATAGCCCCCACCACCAATCTCCCCCCTATCTTGAGCACCCTGTAGGCTTCCTCCAATGCCTTTTCAGGTTGGGGTACAAATTCCAAAAGGGTGACAGCCAGGACTTTATCGAAGCTGCAATGGGGAAAAGGCAGCCGGCGGGCGTCGGCCAGCAAAAGCTCCACCTCCAAGCCCGAAGCCCTGGCTTTCTCCCGGGCCCTTTCCAGCATGGCGGGAGATATGTCCACCGCCGTCACTTTGACTCCCCGGGCCGCCAGATCCAGGGCGTAATTGCCTGTGCCGCACCCTATCTCCAATATGCTCTCCCCCTCCCGGGACTCCAGGTAGCTGTAGACAGCCTCTTTTTCAATCCGGTCCACCAGTTCCCCCAGAGGGGTCTGATACCATTCATCGTAATGGCGGGCCTTTTCGTCGAAAAGGGAGCGCTCCTCCATCGGTTCACTCCCCTCGGGATTGCCAGCCCTCCAGAAAGATCTTCACCATGTCGATGGGCACGGGAAACACCATTATATTGCTCTTATCGCTGGCTATCTCCCTCAAGGTCTGTAAAAACCGCAGTTGCAGGGAGGCTGGCTGGGAAGAGATCACTTTGGCTGCTTCCGCCAGCTTGGCTGCCGCCTGATACTCGCCGTCTGCATGGATTATCTTGGCCCGACGCTCCCTCTCAGCCTCTGCCTGGGCGGCCATGGCTCTCTGCATGCCAGGGGGCAATTCCACGTCCCTGACCTCCACCAGGCTCACCTTGACTCCCCAGGGGGCGGTGCCTTCGTCTATGATCTGTTGTAGGCGATGGTTTATCTGATCTCTGTGGGCCAGGAGTTCATCCAGTTCTGATTGGCCTAACACGCTCCTCAAAGTGGTCTGGGCCAGCTGGGAGGTGGCCCGTACATGGTCCACCACCTTAAGCACAGCGCTGGCGGGGTCTATGACCCGGAAGTAGGCCACCGCATTAACCTTCACTGTAACGTTATCCCTGGTGATGGCCTCCTGGGTGGGAACTTCCATGGTTATGGTCCTCAAATCCACCTTCACCATGCTTTCTATAAAGGGGAGAAGGATTATGAGCCCTGGTCCCCGCACCCCCACATAACGCCCCAGCCGGAAGACTACCCCCCTTTCGTATTCCCTCACCACCTTCAGCATGGAAGGCAGGATAATTAAAAGCAAGACTATCAGGATTATCAAAGAAGTCACCTGTGATACCCCCTGATCAGTTTTTATTTTTCCTGGGCTTTACCTTTAGAAGCAGATCTTCCACTTCCACCACCACTACAGGATCTCCAGCTATAACAGGCTCTTCGCTTACGGCCTTCCATCTTTCCCCTTCTACAAACACAAATCCTTCGGGGTTGAGGGATGTTATGGCCACCCCTTTGCTCCCTATAAGCCCTTCCTTTCCCGTCACCACCCTTCTCCTCTGTCCCTTTATCACCGCGGCTATAAGGAAAATCACAAAGCCGGCCAGAAAGGCAGAGGTCCAACCTATGGTCCAGGGGCTAACCCTGAGGGAAGGCGGCTTATCGCTGAACAACATCAGCGATCCCAGGATAAAGGCTATTATCCCTCCTAAGGCCAAAACTCCGTGGGTGGTGACAAAGGCTTCTCCTGCCAGCAAGCCCAATCCCAGCAATACCAGGAGCACCCCTCCAAACTGGGCGTCCAGGCTCCCCATGGCATATAAGCCCAGCAGAAGGCTTATGCTCCCCGCTACTCCGGGGAAAATGGCCCCCGGGTGGTACAGCTCTGCCATCAGGCCTATGCCTCCTAAGGTTAGGAGGAGATAGGCTATATTGGGCTCGCTTATCTTAAATAAAAAACGCTGGAGAGGGTTCATGGGATATTTCCTTATGGGGGCTCCGGCGGTGTTGAGCTTCACCTCCCTCTTATCGGCCAGGACCACGTTCCTGTCCTGCAGTTCCCGCAGGAGATCCTCCCGGCTGCTGGCCACCAGGTCCACGAGCCTGTTTTCCAGGGCTTCGTGGTCGGTAAAGGATTTGCTTTCCAAGACCGCCTTTTCCGCCTCTTCCGGATTCCGTCCCCGCATGTGGGAGATGCTCCTCACCCAAGCAGCAGCGTCCTGGGCTACCTTTTTTTCCATGGTGGGAGACATCTCGCTCCCTCCCGCGGGCACCGGATGGGCTGCCCCTATACGGCTCCCCGGGGCCATGGCAGCCACATGGGCAGCTATGGTGATGAAGGTGCCTGCTGAGCCAGCCCAGGCCCCGGCAGGGGCCACGTATACCACAACCGGAACAGGGGAGTTGAGGATAGCGCTCACTATATCCTGGGTGGTATGATAAAGACCTCCTGGGGTGCTCAGCTCGATCAAAACGCATTGGGCCCGGTTTTCCGCCGCTTCCCTTATGCCAGCCTTTATATAATTGGCCACCACAGGGACGATGGGCCCTTCCACCCGCAGGAGATATACACTCCCCGTCTCCTGCGGCTGGGAAAAGGAGCACAAAGGGCCCAGTAGGAACAAGAGCAGAGCCCATATCAATATCTTTTTAAATTTCAAGGATACCCCACCCCAAGCCTTTTCTTCTGTACTACATTACAGGCAGTCGTCATATCTCTATCCGCATCCCTTCCTGGGCCAGTTGGGATTGGGGGAAAAGCTTCTGGGCTTCTGAAAGCAAACTTCCAGGATCGTACCAGGGCCGTATGTGGGTCAGTATCAGCCGGGAACACTGGGCCTCCTGGGCTAACCGGGCCGCTTGCCCTGCGGACATGTGCCCTGTAGCCCCCTGAATTATATCCTCTTCCCGATAGGTGGCCTCTGCCAGGAGAAGGTGGCTCCCCTTGGCGAATATGGCCACTTCCCCGAAATACTCTGTATCCCCCGTGTAAAACAGCGTCTTGGAACCGTCGCTTATGCGCATGGAAACGCCGGAGAGAGAATGGCGGGCCGGGAAAAAATTCAGCCCAAACTCTCCGATCCTGAGCTCCTCTCCCGGGGACAGGCTTCTGGCTTCCATAGCCTCCCTGTAGGTGAGGCTCTGGAATACCTCAGGAGGGTCGGGAGGGGCCCAAACCGGCAGAGGCCCCCCTATCTTGCCCTCTGCCCGGGCCTGGTCCAGGGCATAGCGGTACACCCAGAGATCGCTCATGTGATCTCCGTGGAGATGGGAGAGGATGATGGCGTCCAGCTGCCAAAAGGGGATATGTTCTTGCAGCCGGGACAAAACACCGCTGCCGCAGTCCAGAAGGATCCGGGTGCTCTGCCCCTCTATAAGATAGCCAGGGCAGGCCCCTCGGGGAGGAGGATAAGGGGAGTATCGGCCTAAGATTATTATCCTCAATTAGACGCCCCCTTTATTTTTCATCCTCTGTTGCCAAGCCCTTATAAAGTTCTCCAGAGAGCGGTCGTAGGTCTTCTCCGCTTCTGGAGGGAAGAAACAGCCCGGTATCTCCCCCCGGCTACGGTGGTAAGCCACGCACTCACAGCAGAGGCCCTTCTTTTCACAATAAGCATAGGTACAGGTGCACAGGGTGAGATTTTTCTTTCTCTGACATTCCATCTTGCAACCCCCCTAAAAATTCTGGGGGTATATATATATATTCTTCCCGCCTTTATCCTTTCCCTTCACTTAGAGCTTATGTTTGTCCAGCTTGCGGTGATAATAGTAATAGGCGTAGATGGCCCCTAAGGGGTTATGGGCCAGAACCCTGTCTTTGGCAACCAGTACGGTGACGGGAGCCTGGGAATACTTTATAAACAGGGTATCGTGCCCTACGCACAATCCCACCAGTATATTGAAATCCGTTCCCGCGGCGTTAAGCAGCTCCGCCTGGCCTATGGGATTGCACATGGGATCATGGCCTTCCTTCAGCTTCTCCTCTGGCAGCAGCCCCAGCTCCTCCTTGGGAACAGAGCCGGTCTTGCATACCACTGAATAGACTTCAAAACCGTTGTTCTCCAGAATATTGGCTATCCTCTTGGCTTCTTCCCGCAGGCCCATACAAAAGGCCAGTCCCAGCTTGCGAAACCCTGCCCGGCGGCAGAATTCCATTGTCTCCTCCAGACGGGTCCAGTTACCATAACCGGCGGCTTCTACCCGGGCAGCATTCAGGGCTATCCGGTTGACCTCTTCTTTTTGATATTCCTTTCGGGCTTTTTCATATACCTCCTCTAGGTTATAATCTCTCATGGGGCAATTTTC
>DRZV01000057.1 GCA_011375465.1 Neomoorella mulderi | reverse complement strand
GGCGGGCATGGGCGGGAACTTCCCATCCTAGAATCTCAAGGGAACCCGAGCTCATGGGGGTAAAGCAGTGGATCATCCTGATGGTGGTGGTCTTACCGGCGCCGTTGGGCCCCAGAAAACCGAAGCATTCTCCCCGGAATATGTCAAAGCTTATACCCTTGACTGCCTCAAAATCCCCGTATCTTTTGGTAAGGCCTCTGGCCTTAATCACCACATCTCTAGCTGCCAAGGAGATAATACCACCCAACAAAAATACCCCGAAAGCCGGGGCGTTTGAGATCTCCTTAATAAATTATATAACAGGCCTGAAGGGGAGACAAGGCTAACGATAGAGGCTAGCCGAACCTGCAGGCTTCAACCCCAGAAGAGCGCTCAGGCGAAGGGCCAGACGGACAGACCAAAAAGATAGAATTTTCCTCAATTCCCGCCTTTCTTCCTGCAGCTCCGCCACCGTCAATTCCAGATCCTCATTGGCTATCAGGGCCGTCTGCAGGCGATATTCCTGCTCTTTCAGCATCTGCTTGAGCCTGGCCTGTTCTGCCTGGGCATCGGTAACCGTCTTGTTGAGGGTACCCTGCAGCTGCACCAGGCGGCTTTCCAGATGGCTCACCCTCTTTTTGAGGTTATCCCGCTCTGAGGGGAGTATCAGCATCTGTTCTTCCAGCTGTAAAATCTGCTGGCGCAGTTCCTCCCGGCGCAGATGGAGTTTTTCCAGATCTTCCAGCAAAGCCCGGTTTTCCCGCCGCAGCGCCTCCAGCTCCTGGAGCAGATCCGGGGAACCGCCGTCTTCTCCCCCTTCCCCTTCAGCAGGGGTCACGGGCAGGAGCTCCAGACCGGTAGCTGCCGCCTCCTCCTTCCCCTGAAGGGGGGAAACCTTTTCCCATAGATCCCCACTTCTGCCCAGCTCTTTTTTTGCTGTCTCCTGGGGCAGATCCTCAGCAGGGGGCTGTTTTTCCCCCTCCTGGGGTTCTATGAAATTCCAATGGATCAGCCCCCATCGGCCGTCCTTGAGGCGCAGGAACCTCCCATTTTTAACCAATTGGGATTCTCCCGAGACCTCTTCATTTCCCGCCTCCCTCAACCTTTCGTTCAGCTCCTGGATCCGTAAAGCCACCCCCTCCCTCTACAAAAGCCTGTGGGCGGCATCGTTCTCCTTGACCCCCTCCAAACGCAGGGACCAGAGGCCTTTTCCCTCATCCCGGAAGGAGGGATTCCGATTCAAGCAGCGGACGACGTTCTTGGTGAGCCTGGCCATTTCCTGATGGGGTATCCCCCTCTGGGCCTCCTGAATCAATTCCTTCAGGCTCCGGGGAGAGTATTCAAAAAGGCACTGTTTTAAAATGTCGGTGAGGGAGTCCAATTTGCCCACCACAGCTATCCGGTTGATGCGGCCCAGCCTGCTTTCCCTTCCTGCCATTTCTGTCACCTCTTGGTGTTAAATATTGCCACTCTTATTTGGTAATATTTAACACCAACAGCCCTTTTCCCTGCTAGAAAAAGGAAAACTTTTGTCTATTTGGCAAGTATAAGGCCGGCCCATAGGGGAATGGTGAAGAGGGAAAAAAGGGTGGTGACCAGGACCCCCTGGGAGAGGAACTCGTGGTCACCTCCGTGTTTCTGAGCTATAGCCGGCCCAATGGCCGCGGTGGGCATGGCCACCTCCATTATCACCACCCCTTTGGCCAAGGGCTCTAAGGGAAAGTGAAGAACCGCAATCCAGATTAACAGCGGTAGAAGGAGGAGTTTCAAAAAGGTCAATGATATCAAAGGGCAGGAAGGGACCAGGAGTTTTGGATTTTGGCCCCCCAAATTGGATCCCACCAACATTAGGGCCAAGGGCACGGTAGCTTGGCCCAACCCCCTGAGGGCCTCCTCCACCAAGGGAGGGAAATTGATCCCCAAGATCGACAGAAGGAACCCCAGGGAAATGGCCAGAACGTTTATGTTTAAAATCTGCTTCCATTCCATCCTGCTGCTACCCCCATGCCTCTCCGTCAGCCATATTCCCAGGGTCCACAGCAAGAGGTTTTGCCCTAAAGTGAAAATGGCGGCATAGAACACCCCCAGCTTACCCCATAGGAGGGAGGCCACCGGAAACCCTAAATAGGCCACGTTGCCAAAGGCCAGGGCGAACAGGAAGGCGTCCCTGCGTTTAGGAGGCAGATTTAAATATCTGGTGCACAGGCTGCCTAGGGAAAGGGGGAAAACGGTCCAGGCCAGGGAAAGGAGGAGCACCCCCAGGGCAGAGGCGAAAACCTCCGGGGTGATGGGGATATTGGTGGAGACCAGGCTCAAAGCGGGCATGGTGTAGTAATAGATGAGATCAGATAAAAACCTGTCCCCTTCCTCGGTGAAAAATCTCCGGATTTTTCCTAAAAAGCCCAGGGCCACGAAGAAAAAAAGGACCAGGACCTGTCCTCCCAAGGCAAAAAAGCTGCTCAACAGGTTCATTCCTTTCTCAGGATGAGGATGTTTTGATGGGTAATGTTGGGCACGAACACATTCTTCACCGCATAAGGTTTTAGCGGCCTGCGGGTAGCCCTGTTGCTCCAGATCTTAATGCCCTTCAGCTTGAAGCCCACTTTCCTCATGGTCTGGGCAGCCATAAAGCCCAAGGGCAGGTATTCCCCCTGCCAGTAGCGGTCCCCCATGATCATCACCAGATAGCGCCCGGCCCATAACACCCTGTATATCTCTTGCCCCACCTCCTGGAGCTTGTCAAAAAACTTATCCCAATCCGCCAGCCTCCCCAGGTCCCCTTCCGGGGAGCAGAGGCCCATATTGAAATTGGTCTCCTGTTTAAAACCCCGGGGGCCATGATGGATGCCATAGGGAGGATCGGTGATTACGGCAGCCACGCTCTCATCGGGCATTCCCTTTAAATGTTCAAGGCAGTCCCCCAGCTGCATCACTCCGTCTATGGGTCTCCCCTTCGGAGCTTCTTCCCGTCTTTTAAATTCCCCCTCTTGGACCACGAATTCTCGCTGGATTTGCCGATAGACGGCCACCCAGCGGGGGTCTATTTCAAAACCCAGGCTGGGCCTCTCCACCAGGGCAGCCCCCAGGAGGGTTCCCCCCACTCCGGCAAAGGGATCCAGCACCAATTCCCCCTTTTTGGTGAAAAAACGCACTATTTCCGCCATGACCTGGGGGGGTTTTATGGCGCCATGGGCCTTTCTCAAAAGGTAGGTGGCATCGGGAGGATAATCGGTGATATAGAGGGTATCGGTCCAGTAAAGCCACTCCCGGCCTTCCAGATCGTTTAGGGGATTTTCCTTGCCCTTCATATTACCCGGCCTTCCCGTTTTCTATTATCTCTTGAGCCTCGGCCCATCTCTCCCGGGGAACCTGAACCCCCACTTTTACCCACGCATACAGCCCAAACAGAGAGGCCAAAACCAGATCCCTGCCCGTAAGGCGTACGGGAAAACCGCAGGACTCCAGCAGAGCCTTAACCGCCAGGGCTTCTATCATGGGCTTCACAGCTACTGTCCGCCACCCTTCCGCCATTCTCTTTAGCCTCCCTCAGCAGCTCTAGAAACCTCTGAAAGTACCCGGGCAGGGGAGCGGTGAATTCCATGTACTCCTGCCTGGTGGGGTGAACAAATCCCAGGCAGGCAGCATGGAGCAACTGGCCAGGGGTCGCAGGGCTTTTGGGACCGTAGAGCCGGTCTCCCACCACCGGATTCCCCATATGGGAGAGGTGAACCCTTATCTGGTGGGTGCGGCCGGTGAAAAGACGCGCTTCTATCAAGGTATACTTGTCGAATTCCTCCAAAACCCGGTAAAAGGTAAGGGCAGGACGGGAAGAGCGGAAGGTGACGGCCATCCGTTTGCGATCCCTGGAGTGGCGACCTATGGGGGCCTCTATAACTCCTTCCCGGGATTTCATCCGGCCATGGACCAGGGCCAGGTATACCCTTTTCATGGTACGGCGTTTTAACTGGGCTGCCAGGGATTCGTAAGCCCGCTGGCTTTTGGCCACCACCAGGAGGCCCGAGGTATCCTTGTCCAACCGGTGGACTATACCCGGTCTGAAATCCGGCCCCAGACCCCTTATGTTTTGGCAGTGATGGAGGAGGGCATGGACCAGGGTTCCCCGAGCATGTCCCGGAGCAGGGTGGACCACCATCCCCTGGGGCTTGTTGATCACCATGAGATCCTCGTCCTCATAGACGATGTCCAGGGGCAAAGGTTCTGGTTCCAGTTCCAGCCTTTCTTCAGGGGGAAGGGCGAGTTCCACCTTTTCTCCCCCTTTGAGCCGGTAGCTGGGCTTGGGGCGCTCCCCAGAAGGTGCGAGGGTTACCCCCCCTTGTTTTAAAATCTTCTGAACCCCGCTCCGGGAAAGCCCCGTTTTCTCGGAAAGCCATACATCTATGCGTTTTCCCCTATCCTCAGGGGAAGCCTCCAGAAACAAAGGGCCCCTCAGTTCAGCTCCCTCTCCTTTTTTTCCAGGGTCAACAGCAAAAGCAGCCACAGGGCACCCCCCACTATGGCCACATCCGCCACATTGAACACGGGCCAAAAGCGGAAATCCAAAAAATCTATCACGTATCCCCAGCGCAGGCGGTCCAAGAGATTCCCCAAGGCTCCCCCAAAGACAAAGGCCAGACCCCATGCCATCCGAGGGCTATGGAGAGCCCAGTAGCGATAAGCAGCCAGGATCACCAGCATCACCATAAGGGTGGTGACGATGAAAAACTGGGTATTATGGGCCCCTAGGCCAAAGGCGGCTCCAGGATTGTTGACGTGGGTGAGGTAAAAGAGGGGCGGCCATACAGGCCAGCTCTCGTAAGGGGCCAGGTGGGTGATAACCCAATATTTGCTTCCCTGGTCCAGGATCAAAATTAATAACACTACTCCTAAAAAGGGCAATCCTCGTCCCTCCCCCAGCTGTAATAAGGTGCCAGATGATGCAGGGGCCCGTATCCCCTGCCCACTTCCTTGGCCCCCAGGAAAGCCTTATCCATATATCCCTTGGCCTCTGCCACCGCCTCCGGCACCTTAAGCCCCCGGGCTAAAAAAGCGGTTATGGCGGCCGAGAAGGTACAGCCTGCTCCGTGGGTGAAGCGGGAGGGATGGCGGGAACCGGTAAAGGTCCGGATGCTTCTACCGTCATATAAGATGTCCACCGGCTCCTGGGGCAGATGCCCTCCCGTCACCAGCACATAAGGGAGGGAATACTCCCTCTGCAATAGCCGGGCTGCTTCCACAGCCTCTTCATAGGAGGTGATAGCCCGGCTCAAAAGGGCTCCGGCTTCCTCCAAGTTGGGGGTTATGATAAGGGCCAGGGGGAAAAGTTTTTCCTTTAGAGCCTCCACGGCTTGGGGTTCCAGCAGGGGATCTCCGCTTTTGGCCACCATTACCGGGTCTATCACCAGATTCTTTATCTTATACTCCCGGAGCTTTTTCGCCACCTCTTCTATTATATCTCTGTTGGCCAGCATCCCGGTCTTCACCGCATCCGCCCCTATATCGCTCAAAACCGAATCCATTTGTAGGGCCACAAAGCTGGGGGGGAGATTGAATATCCCCTGGACCCCCAAGGTGTTTTGCGCCGTAACCGAGGTGATGACGCTGGTGCCGTAGACCTGCAGGGCAGCAAAGGTCTTCAGATCGGCTTGGATACCCGCTCCTGCCCCCGAGTCGGATCCAGCAATGGTCAGGGCTTTTTTCAAATCGCGGTTCCTCCTCTCGCCGTAAGATTCGGTTAAAGGGGCCGGGGTTCTTGGTCGTCCTCCACTCCGGGGTCTTTACAATATATGCCGTTATCTTTGTAATGAGGTATAGCTTCTACCTTTTCCCCCCATTTCCCTTCTTCTTCTAGATCCAAGGGGCCGTAATAAGAGCCGCTTTCAGACTGGAGGGTGTGTTCTGCGGTGTGGGCCAGCTCCTGCCATATATCCTGCCCGTCGTAGATGACCCTTTCCCTTCCGGGGAAAAACTCGCCGAAAGGAGGTCCCACCACCTGTTCCTCCACCGGCCGCCTGCGGGCTGTTTCTGTCCCTTTGCGGGCGCAGTCCTGGCACAGGTCGGCCTCCGGCAACACCTCCAGCCTGGCCCGGGGGATTTCCCTCCCGCAACAGGCGCAGTAGCCGTAGCTGCCCTCCCCTATTCTATCCAGGGCTGCTTTCACCCTTTCCAGATCCAAGACGAGGCTATTCAGGAGAGCCAGGTCTTTGCCCCTTTCGAAGGTTTCGCTTCCCACGTCGGCGGGGTGATTATCGTAGAGGGAGAGCTCCTGAAGGCTTTCCACAAGGGGGGTTCGCATCTGTTCCTCTAAAAACCGCAGGCTCTCTTCCAACTCCCTCTTCCTTTGGAGAAGCATTTTTTGAAAGCGGCGCACCTCTTCCGGTTCCAAACAGGCACCTCCTCATATTTCCTTCTGGACCATCCTGACTATTTCGGCAATAAATTTGCCTATCAAGGGTAGATTTAACAGGGCCAGCTGCTTTACGACGTATATCACCAGGGCTCCCAGTATGGCAAAGCCCACCGCTATTCCCAAACCCCGGGCTATGCCGGCGGCAAAATTGAGCAATAGCAGCCTCCCCGGACGGCGGTAGAGCTCTATCCACTCCGCCACATTGGCCTTTTCCACTATATCAATGAGCTCCTGGATCTTGCCCACCAAGAGGGAAATCCTGAAGCGGGAATCGGCCAAATCCCCTACCTCCTCAACATTATTGTATCCCCCAGGAGGCTGGCCTAAAACAAAAAGTCCGGCTGACGCCGGACTGGGAAATCAGCCTAGTAGAGCCCCATCTCCTTCAACACTTCTACACATCGCCTGCATATTTCCGGATGCCGGGGATCCTGTCCCACGGTAGGGCTCACTATCCAGCAGCGGGCGCATTTTTCCCCCGGGGCCTTCTCCAGGGCAAGGGCCAGTCCGGGGATATCCTCTGCCGGCACCGCCCTTTCCGGCACCCCTTCTTCAGGGGAATGGAGCACCACCTGGGATACTATAAAGGTAGAGGCCAGGTGCTCTTCCCAGGGGAGCAGATACCTATACCACTCCGGAGAAGGATAGAGGTGGACAGAGGCGTAAAGGGAATTGCCCAGGAGCTTTTCCTTCCTGGCAGCCTCTATGAGCTTGTTCACCTGGTCCCTCACCTTAAATATCCTGTCCCAGGCCTCCCTTATGCCTTCGTCCAGATACTCCTCCTTAACCTGGGGCCAGGAAGCCAGCTGGACGCTTTCCGGCCTCCCCGGTTCAGGGGGAAGGTGCTGCCATATCTCTTCCGTGGTGAAGGCCAAAATGGGGGTCAAAAGCCTTACCAGGGTAAGGGCGATCTCGTAAAGGGCAGTCTGGGCCGAACGCCTGCCGGGAGAATGGGGGGCCCAGGTGTAAAGGCGATCCTTCAGGATGTCCAAATATAAGGCGCTAAGGTCCACGGTGCAGAAATTATAAATGCTGTGGTAAACTCCATGGAACTCGTATTCTTCGTAATACCGGGTCACCCTGGCCACCAACTGCTGTAGCCTATCCAGTATCCACAAGTCTATGGGAAACAGGCGTTCCCTCCCCACCCTATCTTTTTGGGGGTTGAAGTCGTACAGGTTGCCCAGAAGGAAACGGAAGGTATTGCGGATTTTGCGATAGGCTTCTGTCAGCTGCTGCATTATACCGGGGGAGGCAGCCACATCATGCCGGTAGTCGGCGGAGGCCACCCAGAGGCGCAAAACATCAGCGCCCTTCTCTGCGATCACCTCCAGGGGATCGGTGACGTTGCCCAGGGATTTGGACATCTTCCGGCCTTCCTCGTCCACCAGGAAACCGTGGGTGAGCACTTGACGGTAGGGGGCCCTTCCCCGGGTAGCCACGGCGGTCAGCAGGGAAGAATGGAACCATCCCCGGTGTTGGTCGCTGCCTTCCAGGTACAGATCTGCTGGCCAGTCCAGTTCTGGCCTGGTCTCCAGGACAGCCGCATGGCTGCAACCGGAATCGAACCATACGTCCATTATATCCTTTTCCTTGGTAAATTCCCGGCCACCGCAGTGGGGGCACCTCAGCCCTTCAGGCACCAGCTTTTCCGGGGGAAGGGCGAACCATATATCTGATCCATGCTGGCGGAAAAGCTCCTGAAGGTGTCCTATGGTAAGGTCGTTGATGATGGGCTGGCTGCACCGGGCACAGTAGAGGATGGGGATGGGTACTCCCCAAGCCCTCTGGCGGGAAATGCACCAGTCCCCCCTTTCCGCCACCATGTTATATATCCTCTCTTCGCCCCAGGAGGGTATCCATTTCACCTCTTTTATGGCTTCCAGAGCCTGGCGGCGGAAACCCTCTATGGAGATGAACCACTGCTCTGTAGCCCGGAATATAACCGGTTTCTTACACCGCCAGCAGTGGGGATATTGATGGGTTATCCACTCGGAATAAAGGAGCAGGCCCTTATTCCGGAGCTCCTCCATGATGACCTGGTTGGCCTCTTCGAGGTAAAGGCCCGCCAGCTTGCCCGCCTCCTGGGTGAAGAAGCCCCTATCGTCCACCGGGGACAAAACAGGCAGGTTATATTTTCTGCCGCTCTCGTAGTCCTCCAGGCCATGCCCGGGGGCGGTGTGGACCAACCCGGTTCCCTGTTCCAGGCTTACATACTCAGCCAGGATTACCGGAGACTCCCTATCCATGAAAGGGTGGCGGTAGACAACACCTTCCAGTTGGCTGCCCAGAAATACCCCTTCTACTTGAAAATCCTTGGCTCCTATCAATTCCACGATCCGAGGATAGAGTTCTTGGGCCACCAGATACCGCTCCTCCCTCACCCTGAGGAGCACATACCGATATTGGGGATGGACAGCCACCGCCAGGTTGGCAGGCAGGGTCCAAGGGGTGGTGGTCCAGATGACTATGAAGCTTTTCTCTTCCCGGAACAGCCCCTTGGCGTCCTTTATGGGAAATTTGACATATATGGAAGGGGATTGCTTTTCTGCATACTCCACTTCCGCCTCGGCCAGGGCGGTCTCGCAGTGAACGCACCAGTAAACCGGCTTTAAACCCTTGTAAATGTATCCTTTCTGGGCCATCTGGCCGAAAACCCCTATCTGCACCGCCTCGTAATGGGGATCCAAGGTGAGATAAGGGTCTGCCCAATCCCCCCGAACTCCCAAGCGCTTAAATTCCTCCTTTTGGATTTCCACATACTTTAGGGCATATTCCCGGCAATGGCGCCGGAATTCCAGCACGTCCAGGGAGCGGCGATCCAGGCCCAGATCCTTTATAGCCTGCTGTTCTATGGGGAGCCCATGGGTATCCCATCCCGGTACAAAGGGGGCGTCGTATCCGCTCATGGAGCGGAACTTGACTATTATATCCTTGAGCACCTTGTTGAGGGTATGGCCCAGGTGTATGTGTCCATTGGCATAGGGGGGTCCGTCGTGGAGGATGAACTTGGGCCTCCCTCGGGCGGCCTCCTGGACTCTTCTGTAGAGATCGATGCTTTCCCAGAACTGCAGGATTTCCGGCTCTCTCTGGGGCAGATTGGCCTTCATGGGAAACTCTGTATAGGGCAAGTTTATGGTCTTGCTGTAGTCCACCTGATCTTCCCTCGCTCTTTAAGTATTGATTTCCTGGAGGGCGTCTTCTCCCTCAGCGCCTTCCCCCCGGCAGTTACCCTCCTGGTTCTCTTCTGCTTCCAAGAGGTAAAGCTGGGCCTCCAGAAAGGCCCTGAATTTGGCTTTAAAGGCTTTAGCCCTGGCCTCCAGCTCTTCCAGTTGGGCCCGGGCCTTTTCCACCTCCCGCTCCAGCTGCTGCTGGATCTCCCTGGCCCTATCCTCTGCTTCCTTATATAATGAGGGCGGCCTCTTGCTGGGCATTCCTTTTTATGGCCTCAGCCGTCTGTTGGGCCACGATGAGGGTTTCCTTTATGGTGGACTCAAGACTCGCGAAGCGTTCCATCTCCTCAGCAAGATGTCGGTTTTTCTCCCTCAACTCCTGGTTTTCCCGCAACACCTGGCTGTAATCCCTTACCACTTGCTCCAAAAACTCGTCCACCTCTTCGCATTTATATCCCCGGAAAGCTCGGGTGAATTCTTTTTCGTTTATGTCGAGGGGAGTAAGCATGGCTATCCTCTCCTTCAAGCCAAATGGAGGATTAGGCTTATCAGCAGTTTTTCCAATGCCTGCAGCACCAGTATGGCTATTATGGGAGAAAAATCTATAGGCAAAGGGGTGCTCGGTAACAGCCGGCGGAAGGGGGACAGGATAGGCTCGGTCACCTCGTAGATAAAGCGGATGACAGGATTATAGGGATTATGGGGAAACCAGGACAAGAGCACCCGAGCTATGATGAGCCAGGTCATCACGTCGAAAGCTGCCTTGATTATAACGACAAGGGAATTCATCGGGATTCTACTCCTCTCCCAGTTTTTCTGCCCGGTGGGCTGCCGCCTCCACCGCCCGGATAAAGGCCCCCCTAACCCCCTTCTCTTCCAGCAAGGCCAAGGCCTCTATGGTGGTGCCCCCTGGGGAGGCCACCCTGTCTTTAAGGACAGCCGGGTGCTCTCCGGTGTCCCGGACCATGCGGGCAGCGCCTAAGACGGTCTGGACAGCCAGCTCCAGAGCCGCTTCTCTGGGCAATCCCTGGCGCACCCCGCCATCGGCCAGGGCTTCTATTACCAGGTAAATGTAAGCAGGGCCGCTACCGCTCAAGGCGGTAACCCCGTTCATAACATTCTCCGGCAATACCAGGGCCCGGCCCACGGACTGGAAAAGCTGCAAGGCCCTCTGCAGCTGCTCTTCTGTAACCCAGGGATTGGGGGAGAGGACCGTCATGCCTTCCCCCACCAGCACCGGGGTATTGGGCATGGCCCTTATTATGGCCTTTTCCCCCAGCTGGCCTGACAATCGCTTCAAGGGGAGCCCGGCCACCAGGGAGATGAGCAGGCCCTTTTCTTTTAGGTGGAAACCCTCCAGAGCCTCCCTCCAGTCGGGGGGCTTCACCGCCAAGACCACCGTATCCTTTCCTTCCAGCGCTTTTTTATCTTTTACAGCTAAAATACTATATTTCCTCTCCAGCTCCTCCATCCGGGTGAGCCGCACGTCATAGATGGCTATGTCTTCGGGTGACAGGACGCCCTTATGTAAAAGACCCCGTATGAGGGCTTCCGCCATTGTGCCAGCCCCTATGAAGCCTAAAGACATATATCTTTCTCTCCTTTAAGTTTTCCGAGAAGCCCACCAGGGTGGAGCTGAGGGAGAAAAATCCTCCAGATCCCCGGCCAGATCCACATTGCTGGGGGTGAAGAGGAAAATGCCGGCGGTTATTTTGCGCACCGCCCCTCCCGAGGCAAAGGTGGCGCTGCTCAGGAAATCCACCACCCTACGGGCCTCCTCCGGGGATAGCTCCTCTAGATTCACTATGAGGGGCCTGTTGCCCTTTAAATTTTCTGCCAGTCCCCCACCTGCTCAAAGGATTGGGGCCTGGCCACCACCAGGCGGAGGGCATTCTTGCCTCCCGGCAAGGTCACCAGCTTGCTCCTCTGGGGTGATTGTACCCCCTTCCTCTTCCGGTTTTTCTCCCTCCTCCACGTAACCCAGCCAGTTGAGCAGGCCATCCCAAAGAGCCATAAATATCAACCCCTTTAAGTATTCTTACCAAAAATGGCTCTGCCAATCCGTACCAGATTGGCACCCTCCTCTATGGCCACTTCAAAATCGTTGCTCATGCCCATGGAAAGGTAGCGCATCTGTACACCCGGCAGGGACAGAGCTTCCACTTCCCGGCTGAGCTCATAAAGCCGCCTGAATACAGGGCGCACCTCCTCAGGATCCGGCAGCCAGGGAGCCAGGGTCATCAAGCCCTCTATACACAATCCTTCCAGGGAGGCCATCTGCCGTACCAGGGGGAGCAGGTCCTCGGGAGCCACACCGAATTTGCCCTCCTCCCTGGCCACGTTAACCTGAACCAGGATTTTTATCTTCCTCCCTCCTTCCAGGGCCCTCCTGTTCAGCTCCTGGGCCAGCCTCAGGCTATCCACCGAATGGATCAAATCCACCTTATCCCATATATATCGGACTTTGTTCCTCTGGAGATGACCTATGAAGTGCCAATGCACCCCCTTGCCCTGGAGGAGGGGATATTTTTTTAAAAATTCCTGAGCCCGGTTCTCTCCCAGGTGCTCCAGACCCAACTCTATGCCTTTTTCTATAATTTCTGCCGGAACCCCTTTGGTAACAGCCACCAGCGTTATATCTTCCGGGTTCCTCCCCCTGCGGCGGGCAGCGGCCCCTATCCTATCCCGCACTCTCTCTATATTTTCCCGCAAGAACTCCATCCTTTTTCCTCCATTATATTCTCCCCTTTTGGCCCCACTCCTTCTGAAAAATCGGTTTTTACCTGGGTTTGACCCAGCGGACCCAGAAGGGGTTGGCTATGACCTCAACTCCGGGATTTATCCCCTCCACCGCCACCTCTTGGCCCACCTGCCCTATGACCTTCACCCCTTGCCAGCGGGGTCCCCTTTCGGTGAGGATATAAACTCCCTTCTGCCCCCCCTCTTTCTCCTGGAGGGCTTTTGCCGGCAGGAGCACCCCCCTGTAGGTCTTTAAAATTCCCTGGGCTTTCACCACCCTATCTCTCACCAGTTCTTCTCTGCCCGGGTTCACCTCCAAGAGGATGGCCCTGGGGTTGGCCTCCAGGATGCCCACCACCCGGGCTTGCAGGAGAACTCCTGAGGTGAGCCTTAAGCTCACTTCCTGCCCCGCCTGCCAGGGGATATCCCTTTCAGGCAGGAGGCCGTAGAGGTGGACAGGGGCCAGGTTGTCCACCAGCCGCAGGCAGGGGCTGCCCTCCTGGATCTGGGAAGGAGCGGAGGTGGCCTGGGCAGTGGCCAACAATCTCTTTATGTCCCGAGGGAGCCATCCCTCCAGGTGAGCTGGCTGTAAAACCCCTTCCAGCCCGTCCCAGCGGAAAAATACCTGTCCCGCCCTGGAAGCCCGCAGTTCCACGGGTTTGCCTTCTTTGGAGGAAAAGATCCTGGCTACTGGGGTTCCTGCAGCTACCCGTTCCCCTTCCTGCACCAGGGGTAAAAACCTACCGCTGGCGGGGGCCACCATGAGCTCCTCTTCCCTCGCCACCACCAGTTCTAAGGGGAGCTGCTCTTCCAGGGTTCCCCAATGGGCCCGCTCCACCCGGAGCAGGTGCAAACAGATCCCCCTTAAACCCCGAAAACCCAACCAGAGGCCCAAAAGGAGAAGCAGCAGGAGGCCAAAACCCCTTTTGCCCCTAAGCCTAGGCATTATTTTCCCCTCCAGCAGAGGAGGGCTGCTTGCCTGCCTGTAACAACCCCTCCCCCAGCCCTATAGGAGAAGAAGTTCTGGCAGTGGCAAGATGTGCACAGGGGGGCTAAAAAAATGTTCTCCTCTTTTACCCCTGCTTCCCGCAGCTGATAATAATTGGCCCGGGGCAGATCCAGAAGATAAGATCCTCCCTTCAGGGGATGGAACACCTTTTCTGCCCAGGAAAATTTTTTAAATTCTCTGAAGACCTCCCCATCCACCCTGTAGCAACAGGGGCCTATGGCCGGGCCTATGGCTGCCAGCAGCTGGGAAACATTGGCTCCCAGCTCGCTTTCCATTTGCTGGACAGCCTTCTGGGCTATGCTATACCTTTAGCCGTACCCCTCCAGCCCGCATGGACCAAACCTATGGCCCCTTGCGGATGGGCCAGGTAGATGGGTGCGCAGTCGGCAAAGAAGGCCACCAGGGTGATCCCCCTTTCCCGGGTGAGGAGGCCGTCCGTGAAGGGCAGAGAGGTATAGGGCTCCAGCGCCCCCCTGCCAGCCTCTTCCCTGGTCACCACCGCCACCCTATCTCCGTGCACCTGCTGGGCTGCTATCCAGGTGTGAAGAGGCAGGCCTGTCCACTGGGCCACCATCATCCTGTTTTTCAAGACCCTGGGGGGAAGATCGCCCACGTGGAAAGCCAGGTTCAGGGAATCATAGGGCGGGAGGCTTATACCTCCCCTCCTGCTGGAAAAAATAGCCACTACCGGAACCATGTCCTCTAAAAAGGAAAGCCTCCAGAGGGAAAGGCCTCCGGACTGTTCCTCACGGATACCCTGCAATCTCCTCTACCCCCGGCCTCCGGTTTAAATTAAATTATACCATAAGAGCGGCGCTATTTTTTATCCCCAGCCGAGATATTGGTAAAACCTGGGCTTTCCACCAGGATCACGTCCACACCTACCCTTATGACCTTTTCCCAGGGTATTATCAGATCTTCGGATCGGCCGAAGAAGAAAAAAGTCTTCTCTTTCTGCCCTGGTAAAATCAGAGATTTTATCTTCCCTTCCTCCAGATCCAGGTCCATGTCCTTGATGGTCCCCAGACGCTTGCCGTCCAGGATATTTATGACCTCCCGCTGCCTCAACTCGTTTGTCCTTATGATGAGGACCACCTCCGAGGCGGAGGTTGCCCATAAAAAAAGCCCTGGATCAGGGCCAAAGGCTCGCCCAGCGCTGTTTGGTGCTCTCCAGAAGCTCCACCACCTTGAGTTTCACAAGAATCCCCTGGGAAGGATTTTCCCCTTTATCCTGAGGGGTTTCCTTGGCTACCCCATCCACCACACACAAGGGGGGAAAGAGGACGCACCACCAGTTACTTCCCTGCCCCTCCCCTATCACCACCCGCAGGGCTTCATAGCGCCCCGCCGGCAGCACCAGGGAGCCGTAAGAGCGCTCGGGAAAAGGGAAATCCCCCAATTCGGCCTTCTTTACGGGGTAATCCCTACCCTGGGATCTCACCTGATCCGTGGCCAGATCCACCACTTCTTTTAGGCTCCGGCTCAAAATCCTCCTGGCCCCCTCCACATCCCTTCCCTGTTGCGCCAGATCTCTCCCCGTCCGGGCCAGGAGGGCATCCCTAACCCTGAGCTTCAGCCTCTGGTCCTCTTCCCCATCGCTGTGGGCCACGATATGAAGGCGTATAAGGCCGGTGCTGTTGTAGGCAGGGGTGGCCTGCTCCGCCCTCCCTTCCCCCCTGATCAGGATGAAGGCCAACAGCGCCAACGGAAAGGCGAACTTTTTGGGCCGGATCCACATGCTCTCCCTTCTTGTAGATATACTTCCTCAGCTGGAGAAGGGCCGCTTTCTCCAATCGGGAAACCTGGGCCTGGGAGATGCCTATCTCCTCTGCCACCTCCATCTGGGTTTTCCCTTCGAAAAATCTCAGGGATAGGATGAGCCTCTCCCGGGGGCCCAATTTATCCAGCGCCTCCCTGATGGCTATATTTTCTAACCCAACCGTTGTCCAGATTTTTATCGTCGCTTATTTGATCCACCACGTATATGGGGTCTCCGCCGTCGTTGTATATGGGCTCGAACAGGGACACCGGGTCCCGGATGGCATCCAGGGCAAAGATTATCTCCTCCGCCGGCATCTGTATTTCCTGGGCTATCTCCTTTAAAGAGGGTTCCCGAGAAAGCTCATTGACCAACCTTTCCTTTACCTGTAGCGCCTTATAGGCCACGTCCCTTAAGGAGCGGCTTATCCTCAAGGGGGTGTTATCCCGGAGAAAAGCCGTATTTCCCCTATGATCATGGGTACCGCATAGGTGGAGAATTTGACGTTTTGGCTGAGATCGAAATTGTCTATAGCCTTTATCAAACCTATACAGCCCACCTAGAAGAGATCGTCCAGATTTTCTCCCCGATTGGTGAAGCGCTGGACCACGCTCAAAACCAGCCTCAAATTGCCCTCGATCAGCTTCTGACGGGCCTCCTTATCTCCCTGGTGCATGGCTCTGAAGAGCCTTTCCATCTCTTCGCTGGTGAGCACGGGCAATTTGGAGGTATTCACACCGCATATCTCTCCACCTTGTGCACGGGCGAGAATCCCTCCTTTCAGCATCCATTATTGCCCTGGGCTTGAGCTTTTATACCGGCCGTAAAATAAAAAAGCTAAAAAAGCCCCCCTGGAGGGAGACTTAAAAGGCTGAAATTTTTAAAATTTCAGGGCTATTCTGCCCGGGCCATCTCCCTGCGGAGCCGGCTTATGATCCTCTTTTCCAGACGGGAGATATAGGATTGGGAGATGCCCAGTATGTCGGCCACTTCCTTTTGGGTCTTCTCCCTGCCATCCCGGAGGCCAAAACGGAACTCCATTATTTTTCTTTCCCGGGAGCTCAATCTGCTTATGGCTTCCCTCAGGAGCTTCTTGTCTATTTCCTCTTCGATGGTCCTGTAGACGATGTCGCTGTCGGTCCCCAGGACATCGGACAGCAGCAGTTCATTGCCGTCCCAGTCGGTATTGAGAGGTTCCTCAAAGGAGACCTCTGCTTTGGTCTTATTGTTGCGCCGCAAAAACATGAGAATCTCGTTCTCTATACAGCGCGGGAAGCGTAGGTGGCCAGCTTTATGTTTTTACGGGGGTCGAAGGTGTTCACCGCCTTTATCAGCCCTATGCTGCCTATGGAAATGAGATCCTCCAAACATATACCTGTATTTTCAAATTTTCGGGCGATATAGACCACCAGGCGCAGGTTCCTCTCTATGAGCAAATTTCTTACCGCCTTATCCCCCGCCTCCAACCGGGCCAGAAGATCCAGCTCCTCATCGTTGGATAGGGGGGAGGAAGGGCTTCGCTGCCCCCTATATAGAAGACCTCCTCCAACCAACCGAATCTCCTCAAGATGGCAATCCAAAGAGTATGAAACCAAGACCTGATCATGCTTCCCTCCCCTTTCAGGTCAGCAATAAAGGCGAAATCAGGGCTTGATAATTATCTTCAGGGGAAAGCCTTTGGCCATACAGGCCTATCAAGATCTTATGGTAAATTTTGATCCCCTGGGGGGGTAATCAGCTGGACCTCCTGGGGTTGAAAGGCCAGCATTACATCCCCAGGAGAGCCCAGGAAACGATAGGGGATCAGCCGTACCCTGGAGGCCCAGGGGAAGGAGGAAAAATCTGGATTCCCCTCTGTAGGCCCTCGGCAGAGGGCCATCAATTCCCCGGGCAGCAGGTCTTCCAAGGCCCGCGCCTCCACCACCACAACCGCCTCAGAAGTAAGGGGATCCCTCAGATAATGTCCCGTATCCAGGAGGGCCCTGATTTCCTTGCTTTTTCCCTCCCATACCACCCTCAGGGTATAGAAAAGCTGCTTCTGAAGGAGGTTTTTTTTACCCAAAAGGTCAAGCGGTATACCAGAACCGCCGAAGCCAGGGCAGCTGTGGTAAACCAGGGATAGGAGGGAGAAGCCAGGAACAAGGCCCCTCCTGCCTGATAAGCTTTCACCCCCCTCCTGCCAGGTAAAAGCTGCCCAGCATGACTCCCCCCATGAAGAAGGCCGCCGCATAAAAGCAGAGCAGGGCCTTTAAAAACTGGGAGAAAGGCTTAGGGGAAAAAAGGCCACAAGGATCATTATTATAGAAAACAAAATTTTTATGCCCAGGGCTTGAGCCCAGGTTACCTGGAGCAAGAAGAGGGAAAGAGAGTAAAGGGCGCCTGCCAGGGCTCCCAGGACCATCCGCCATCTGCGGTGAGGTAAAAGGGCCAGTTCCCCTGTAGCCCATAGCAGCAGGTAATCCATGAGGAAATTTACCAAAAAGAAAACGTCCAGGTAAACCACCATGGCTAAGCCCCCAATCATTACCATGTTATTACCTAAATGGGATTTTTATTACTGGCCTTATTATAGCAGACTTATAAAGAAAAAAATGTAACAAAAAGAAAAACCTGTTACCAAAGTAACAGGTTTTTAAAAGCGAGGTGGCTTTAACGGCGGCGCAGGAAGGCGGGGATATCCAGGTCGTCGAGGTTGAAGGGCTTTATCTTGAGGTCGGCTTCTTCAGCGGCTGCCACCTCCTCCTCCCGGGCGGCGTTCTCGAAACCGGTGGCTATCACCGTGATCCTTATTTCGTCTTTGAGATTCTCGTCTATCACCGCTCCGAAGATTATATTGGCGTCAGGATCGGCGGAAGCAGCTATGATCTCTGCCGCTTCGTTGACTTCCAGGAGGCCCAGGCTGGGCCCTCCGGTTATGCTGAGCAAAATGCCTTTAGCGCCTTCTATGGAGGTCTCCAGGAGGGGGCTGGAGATGGCCATCTTGGCCGCTTCCGTCGCCCGCTTCTCCCCCGTGGCCCTGCCGATGCCCATCAGGGCAGAGCCGGCATCGGACATTATGGTCTTCACGTCGGCGAAGTCCAGGTTGATGAGTCCAGGGACCGCTATTAAATCAGAAATCCCCTGAACCCCTTGGCGCAAAACATCGTCGGCCAGGCGAAAGGCCTCCACCATAGAGGTCTGTTTATCCGCCACCTGTAAAAGCCGATCATTGGGTATGACTATAAGGGTGTCCACCTTGGTTCTGAGCTCCGCTATGCCCGCTTCGGCCTGCTGGGCCCGTTTCCGGCCTTCGAAACTGAAGGGACGGGTCACCACCGCCGCGGTCAGGGCTCCGGCCTCCTTGGCTATCTGGGCCACTATGGGGGCTGCCCCGGTTCCCGTTCCCCCTCCCATTCCGGCGGTGACAAATATCATATCTGCCCCTTGTAAACGTTGGGCCAGCTCTTCCCTGCTCTCCTCCGCCGCCTTCCGGCCAATCTCGGGGTTGCCCCCTGCCCCCAGGCCTTTGGTCAGTTTAGCCCCTATTTGGACCTTCTGCTCCGCCTGGCACAGCCTCAAAGCCTGGGCATCGGTGTTAACCCCGATGAATTCCACACCCTTCAGTCCCGCAGATATCATGCGGTTGATGGCGTTATTGCCACCCCCGCCCACCCCCACCACCCTTTTAACCGCCAACTGATTTATTTCCCCGTCTTCAAAAACCCGCACCTCCATCTCCTCCCCCCTAAAAAAGATCGCGCCCCCAGTTTTTTATCCCGATAAAG